>NZ_AWFE01000072.1:0-160123 GCF_003263315.1 Hyphomonas sp. GM-8P | reverse complement strand
GCGGAAGCCTGCCCCGCCGCCCGCCTCGTCAAAGGCGCGGAAGATCGGCCCCGTCGGGCAGGCAAGGTTCGGATTGACCAAGAGGGCCGGCACGCGCGGCAGGCCCGCGGCGCGGCGCACCCGTTCGCCCTCACCCTGCATCAGGCTCGCATGGCCCTCCAGCGCGACCGGGACGTCGCCGCCAAGCGCCGGAGCGATCCTGCGGGCGGCGGCGGGGTCTGTGCCCCAGAGGTCCGTGAGCAGGCGCAGCGCGGCGGCGGCGTCGGCAGAGCCGCCCCCGATGCCGGCAGCGATGGGGAGGTGTTTTTCCAGGGTGAAGGTGGCGCCCCTGGAGGTGCCCGTTTCGGCCTTCAGGGCGCGCGCCGCGCGAAGCACGAGATTGTCGTCCACTGGTCCGATATAGTCCGGATTGGTCATGCCTGGTTCGGTTATGGTCATGGACAAGTCATCGCTGATCATGACGGAAAGCCGGTCTGCCGCCGCCTCGCCTGCGAACATGACGAGCGAGTCGAGCGGGTGGCGGCCGTTCGCCTGTAGCGTCCCAACATGCAGGAACAGGTTCACCTTGGCCGGGGCCAGCGCGCTGTAATCGCCTGATTTCATTGGTCTTAAGGCCGGTGCGGCAGGGGCGCGTCGGACTCGGCTTGCACGACGGCAGGCGCGTCCGGCCCCTTCAGCAGCTTCACCTCGATGCGCGCCCGCACCTGTTCCGCCGGCTCCAGCTTCAGCGACCGCTCCCACTGGTATTTCGCCTCCAGTTTCCGGTCGCTGCGCCAGTAGGCGTCGCCCAGATGGTCGTTCAGGGTCGGGTCGCCGGGCTCTAATTCCACTGCTTTTTCAAGGAAGTAGACGGCCAGCTCATACCGGCCAAGACGGTAATAGGCCCAGCCGAGGCTGTCGGTGATGAAGCCGGAATCCGGGTCATAGGTCAGCGCCGTCCGGATCAGGCTCAGCCCCTCCTCCAGATGGATTCCCTGATCCACATAGGCATAGCCGAGATAGTTCAAAACCAGAGGGCTGTGCGGCTGAATCTGTAGTGCCTGCTTCAGATCCGCCTCTGCACCCTCCCAGTCATCCAGCGCATGACGGGTCGCACCGCGTGAGAACAGGAGCCGCCAATCCTCGCGCCCGTTCAGGGCATCGTCCTCAATGATCTGCGTCAGCAGGCGGTCTGCCTCCCGATACCGCGTCTGCGCGCGGTAGATCTCGGCCAGCTGCACTTGCAGTCCGCGGTCCGGCGCCTGCGCCAGCGCCTGTCGGGCAACCTGCACGGCCTCGTCCTCACGGCCGAGCCGGAGGAGCGCCCAAGCGATCTGCCCGCGCGCCGGAGAGTAGTAGGGAGATGTTTCGGGAATGTCCGCGAGGACGCCGATCGCTTCCGGCTCTCGCCCGGCCTTTTCCAGCGACTGGGCCCACAGAGTCCGCGCCTCATGCAGGTCCGGATCGAGCGCCAGGGCCAGCACGAAATAGACAGAGGCGACGTCGTCGTCCGTCCGCGTGATCAGCGCCGCAGCGGGCACATAGACGGCCAGCGCCGCGCCTTGCCGGGGTGTCAGACGCGTGACGTGTATGTCCCGCCTCGCCTGGATATCCTTGCGAAGGCTTTCCAGAGCCGAATTCTCGCCAATCTCGTCGTGGAAAGTGTTCAGCAGGCTCAGCGCACGGGCCCGGTCACCCTTTGCCGCCAGCAGCCGGGCATGCGCATCGAGGCCGATAGCCAGACGCGCGCCGGACTCCCAAAGCGTCTCAAACGTTGCCAGTGCGTCTGCATCGCTGTGCGCCGACAGCTGAATAAGGCCCATCATGTAGAGCGTTGCGCTGTCGAGGCGTGGATCACCGGTCAGGGTTTCCTGCAGATAGGCCTCGGCCGCATCCGCCCCATCCGTTCCGAGGATACGCCATGCCGAGATTCCACGGGCGACCGTCCGGTTGAATGGCCCGAACCCGTCTTCGGCGAGGTAAGCGGCGGAGATGGAATCCTTTCCCTCGGAAAAGGCTTCGATGCCAAGCGTCAGGCGCACCAGCGTTCCGAAATTTCCTGCGCCATGTGCCTTTTCTGCGAGGCGTACGGCCTGCTGGTAGTCCCCGGACAGGAGCGCCGAGAATACGGCGCGCTCGGCGATGCCGGTAGATTCCGGCGCTGTGTCGATGGACGCGGCATAACGGCTGGCCGCTTCCCGCGGATCGTTGGTCATCGCGGCGTAGCGTGCGACCAGAAAGTCTCCCAGCGCGGCCGCATCGGCGGGGGGCGCATAAGGGGAGTCGATGGAAAAACCGTGTGGACCGAACCCCGGATAGGAGGCGCACGCCGCGCAGCTCAGCGACAGCAGAAATGCGGAAACGGCCCCGGTTCGTCTCATCATGAAAGTGTCTCAGTTCGTTTCCAGCCCGGCAAGCGAATTTCCCCGTAGGATCAGCCGGAACGGTCTGCCAGCAGCTTTTCCTGCTGAATAAAGAAGCGGTCGATGCCACGCTTCACGGCATTCATCGATTTCTGACGTCCGGAACGGGACTGCAGCCGGTTGGCATCGTCCCGGTTGGTCAGGAAGCCAAGCTCCAGCAGGACTGCCGGTACATCCGGCGCCAGCAGCACGTAGAACCCGGCATTCTTGTGGGTATCGCGCAGCACAGGTCCGGCCTGCTGAAGCTCCGGCAGCAGCAGTTCGGCAAATTCGGCGGAATGGGTCTTGGTCTCGCGCTTCACCAGGTCCTTCAGGATGCCGGTAATCGACTGCGCAGTGCCGTCCTCAAGCGGGATTTCCCAGTCGTTCTTGCTGGCTTCCTTGTCGATCCGGGATTCGCCGCGTGCCGAAATCGTGTAGACCGACGCCCCGGAGACGCTATCCCGGCCCGCCGCATCGGCATGCAGCGAAATGAACAGGTTCGCACCCCAGTTCCGGGCCAGCGTCACCCGGTCTTCCAGTTCGATGAAAGTATCGGTTTCGCGTGTCAGGCGGACTTCGTATCGCGGATCTGCCTCCAGCAGCTCCTTCAGCTGCAGCGCCGCCGCCAGCGTAATGTCTTTTTCCTTCTTGCCGGTCACAGCCAGTGCGCCCGGGTCTTTCCCGCCATGTCCGGCGTCGACAACGATTACGTATTTCTTCTGACCGACCCCGGGCCGCAGCGCCGCGACTTCCCTGCGCTGGCCTGCCTCATTGAGGGCTGTCAGGGCTTTGGCCAGCTGGCGCATGTCGCGCCGTGCCACGCTGGCGAAGCGGGCCTCCGAAACCGTGTCGAGATCGATGATCACCCGGTGATTGGTCGCCGTTCCGGTGGGCGGCAGGGTCAGGACGCGGGTCACCATCAGCGGCCGATCGAGGCTGAAGCGCAGCTCCGACCCTGACACGGTCCACGCGGGCACGCCGCCCATACCATTGCCGGACTGCTCTGTGGCAGCCCCGTGCAGGGGCAGAATGACGAAACGCCCGCTGGCGCCTTCGACCATATAGGCTCTCGGATCCTGGGGTGTGTCTGTCCAAATTGTGATTCGGGTTGGCGCCCCGTTGCCCACGACACGGACATCGCGCACCTCGGCCGAGGCCTGGAGGGCCCCGAAGCAGACGGCTATCGCCAGAAAAATCACCCGGAATTTCAACATTCAGTTGAGACTTTTACCACCAGAAGACAACGAAATGACTGATCGAACTGCCTCCATAACAAACCGAACATTAACCCACGATTGACCAGAGCTAACGAGGAACAGCAGCCAATTCACCATTTGACTCTTTTCTTGGCCGGGAAAATTGGGCACTATTCGGGTCGTAGCCGGATTACCGTGCTACAACGCAAGTTTCCTTATGACGCGCCAGCGATCCCGGCTCACCCAACACAGGTCAGCGGGCGCCGCGCTCCGGAAAGCAGAGCAAATGTACCAGGGTGCCGCCCTTAATTACGCTTTTTCGATGCCGCCAAGACGGCATGAAGGCGGTCGTGCCTGCACCCATTCCCTCAATATTCAGACCGGCCAGCTAGACTGCCTGAGGCGAAAACCGCCCGTTACAGCAGCGCCGGATCAAAAGGTTCCTCTACATGAGCAAACTCATGCTGATCGACGCCGCCCACCCGGAAGAGACCCGTGTGGCGATCGTCAACAACGGGCAGGTCGACGACTTCGACTTCGAAACAACCGGTAACGAACAACTCCGCGGCAACATCTACCTCGCAAAGGTAACGCGGGTTGAGCCGTCCCTGCAGGCGGCGTTCGTTGAATATGGCGGCAATCGCCATGGCTTCCTCGCCTTCAGCGAGATCCATCCGGATTATTACCAGCTGCCGGCCGAAGACCGCGAAGCCCTGCTTCGCGAAGCTGCCGAAGAAGCCGCCGCCGCCATAGAAGACGATGACGAGGACGATGAAGCCTCGGCCGACGCTGAGAACGGCGACGACTCCAACGGCGATGACGACGAAGCCAGCGCATCCGACGACTCGGATGCGGATGATGAGGCCGACGAAGCTTCCTCTGACGGCGAAGACGATGAAAATGACGACAACGGCGACAATGGTGGCAAGAAAGCCAAATCCGCCAAGTCGTCTGGCCGCCGCCCGGCGCGAAAATCCAGCCGGACATCGATCTCCAAGCGCTACAAGATCCAGGAAGTCATCCGCCGCCGCCAGGTGATGCTGGTCCAGGTGGTCAAGGAAGAACGCGGCTCCAAGGGCGCTGCGCTGACCACCTATCTCTCGCTCGCCGGCCGTTACTCGGTCCTGATGCCGAACACGCCTCGTGGCGGCGGCATCTCCCGCAAGATCGTCAACAGCTCCGACCGCAAGCGCCTGAAGTCCATCGTGTCCGAACTGGATGTGCCGGACGGCATGGGCCTGATCGTGCGCACGGCTGGTGCAAAGCGCACCAAGGCCGAGATCCGGCGCGACTACGAATATCTTTCCAAGCTTTGGGAGACGATCGTCGAAAAGACGCTGGCCTCCGAAGCCCCGATGCTGATCAATGCCGAAGGCGGGCTGGTCCACCGGGCCATGCGGGACATGTTCGACAAGGAGATCGAAGAAGTCCTTGTGCAAGGCGAAGATGCCTATCGCGAAGCGAAGGATCTGGCCAAGCTGATCATGCCGAGCCAGTCGAAGAAGGTTCAGCAATGGAAGGAAGAGGACCCCCTCTTCGTTTCCGAAGCAGTCGAAGAACAACTCGATTCGATCTACTCCCCGGTTGTTCAGCTGAAATCCGGCGGTTATCTCGTCATCAACCAGACCGAAGCGCTGGTCGCGATCGACGTGAACTCCGGCAAGGCGACGCGCGAACGGAACATCGAACAGACTGCGACCCGCACCAATCTTGAAGCCGCCGAGGAAGCCTGCCGCCAGATGCGCCTGCGCGATCTCGCCGGCCTCATCGTGATCGACTTCATCGACATGGATGAGAACAAGAACAACCGCGCCGTCGAGAAGAAGCTGAAAGAATGCCTCAAGGTCGACCGGGCCAGGGTCCAGCACGGCCGGATCTCGCAATTCGGCCTGATGGAGATCTCCCGCCAGCGCCGCCGCCAGGGTGTGCTGCAGGCAACGTCCGACCCCTGCCCGTCCTGTAACGGCACCGGACGTCGCCGCTCGATCTCGTCGGCAGCCCTGCAGCTGATCCGGGCAATCGAGGCCCGTGCGGCCACTGGCGGTCTGAAATCCATCTCGGTGAAAGCACCGACGGATGTGGCGCTCTACATCCTGAACAACAAGCGCGAAGCCCTGATCGAAATCGAACGGATAGCTGGCTTTGCCGTTTCCATCCACTCTTCCGAAGAGATGCTGCCGGGCGACTTCACAATAGATGCCGAGCGCGACCAGAACGCCAAGCCGAAGAAGCGCAAACAGCCGCGCTCCCTGCAGAAGCCATCCAAACCGGCCCCATCCGATGAGGACGATGAAAGCATCGAGGACGAAGACTTGGACGATGCTGGTGACGAAACCGAAGCCGATGGCGATGACGACGAGCAGAAATCGTCCCGCCGCAAGCGCCGCCGCCGTGGTGGACGCCGCCGCAACAAGGGTGACCGCGAAACCGGCATGGAAGTCGTCGATGGCGACGCGCCCATCGTCGCGCTGGAGGATGAAACCTCTGACAGCAATGATGACGACTCCGATGAAGACGATAGCGAAGGCGCAGACGCATCCGGCGACGAAGGCGATGGCGCCCCGCGCAAGCGCCGCCGTCGCGGACGCCGGGGTGGCCGCCGTCGTCGCCGGAACAACTCAGACCGTACCGAAGGCGAGAACGAAAACGCACCAGCCGATGGTGGCGCATATCTCGATGGCCTGGCCTCAAGCGCACCAGACATGCTGGATGAGGAACCGCCAGCACAGCCGGAAGCGTCTGAACCGAAAATCGAGCCGGAATCCGTCGCTGAGGAGGTTGTCGCCGAAGTGAAAGCGGAAGCTGAGGCTGACACCGAGACCGAGGAAAAGCCGAAGCCGAAACGCACCCGCCGTTCCCGCGCACGCAAGACCGAGCCGAAAGAAGAAGCGCCGGCGGAAGAGGATGTCGCTGAAACCAGCCCAGCCGAAGTCGAAAACGAACCGACTGCAGAGACGCAGGAATCCAAACCGGATGAGCTGGCCCAGGCGGAAGTCATGTCGGCCGAAGCCGAAGCCCAGGATTCCATCGAAGCGGAAGTCGAGGCAGAAGCGGTCATCGCGCATATGGACGAAAGCGCGGCAGGACTGGAAGCTGAGGCAAAACAGAAGTCTGAGCCGTCTGCGCCCCGCCGCACGGGCTGGTGGTCTCGCGCCCGCAAGTAACGCTTCAAATCATTAGCGCTCAAACAAAAAAGGCCGGAGCGATGCTCCGGCCTTTTCTATTCGGTTCATGTCGCTCTTATGCGGCAACTTTCGCCTTCGTCCCGGCTGGCGGGAACCGGTCGTAGAAGCCTTCGCCTTTGGCAGCCATGTCGCGCAGAACAGCTGGCGGCTCGAAGCGTTCGCCATACTTGGCGGCAAGGCGGTCAGCCTCGGCGACGAACTCCTTGATGCCCCAGATCAGGTCGACATAAGAACAGCAACCGCCGGTGAATGGCGCGAAGCCCCAGGCAAGGATCGAGCCGATGTCAGCATCGCGCGCATCGGTGATGACGCCTTCATCGAAGCAGCGGGCCACTTCGATAGCCTGACGGACGAGGAAGCGATTGGTCAGCTCTTTCTTCAGGTCCGGCGGGCATTCGTCCACCTTCACTTCGATCATCTTGTTGATGTCCGGCCAGAGGCGTTCCGGCTTACCCTTCTCGTTGTAGTCGTAGAAGCCCTTGCCGGCCTTTCGGCCGACACGGCCCTGGTCTTCGACCAGCCAGGCAAGGAACTGGGTCCGGTCATCGCCCTGCAGGTCTACACCCGCAGCTTCAGCCGTCGCGCGTGTAACTTTCAGAGCCGTGTCGAGACCGACCGAGTCGGACACTTCAAGCGCGCCCATCGGCATGCCGCATTGACGGCCAACATTCTCGATGATCGCCGGCTTGATGCCCTCGGCCAGCATTTCCATGCCTTCGCGCGTATAGGTGCCAAAGCAGCGCGAGGTGTAGAAACCACGGCTGTCGTTCACGGCAATCGGCGTCTTGCGGATGGCAAGCACATAGTCGATCGCCTTGGCGAGTGTCGCTTCACTGGTTTCCTTGCCGGAGATGATCTCAACCAGTCCCATACGCTCCACCGGTGAGAAGAAGTGAATGCCGATAAAGTTCTCCGGACGTTTGGACGCCTTGGCGAGGCCCGTGATGGGCAAAGTCGACGTGTTGGATCCGAAGACTGCGTTATCATCCAGAACGGCTTCAGCCATCTCGGTGATCTTCGCTTTCAGTTCGACATTTTCGAAGACAGCTTCGATGACCAGGTCAGCCCCTTTGACATCGTCATAAGAGTCGGTCGTGGTGATCAGGTCGAGCAGGGCGTCGCCCTTCTCTTTCGTGGACTTGCCGCGCGAAACATCCTTGTCGACGAGGCGGCGGGAATAATCCTTGCCCTTCTCGGCGTTCTCTTTCGAGACATCGACCAGAACCGTAGGGATACCAGCTTTCGCCTGAACATAGGCAATACCCGCGCCCATCAGGCCGGCGCCGATCACGGCGATCTTTTTGAACTCCGTCTTCGGATGTCCAGCCGGACGGTTCGCGCCTTTCGACAGCTCCTGCATCGACAGGAACAGCGAACGGATCATCGCCTTGGCTTCCGGGCGCTGCTGGGTGTTGATGAAGTAACGCGTCTCGATACGCAGACCGGCATCGATCGGCACCTGAATGCCTTCATAGATGCAGGACAGGATGTTCTTCTGGGCCGGATAGTTACCGTAGGTTTTCGACGACAGCATCATGTTCGCCATCGTGGCAACCTGGCCGGCACCTGGTGATTTGTGCGGCACGCCGCCTGGAACCTTGTAGCCTTTTTCGTCCCACGGCGCCTTGGCGGTCGGGTTCGCTTTGACCCAAGCCCTGGCCTTTTCGACGGTTTCTGAAGAAGGTGCGAGCTCCTGAACAACGCCCATGGCGTGCGCCTTCTCGGCATTGAAGCTTTCACCCTGCAGGATCAGCGGCAGAGCGGCCTGGACGCCGACGAGGCGCGGCAGACGCTGCGTGCCACCAGCGCCCGGCAGAAGGCCGATCTTGGCTTCCGGCAGACCGAACTGCAGCTTCGGATTGTCATTTGCTGCAACGCGGTAATGGCAGGCGAGTGCCACTTCGAGGCCGCCACCAAGAGCAAGCCCGTTCAGCGCCACAGCAACCGGCTTGCCGCAGGTTTCCAATTTGCGCAGCGTGCCGTTCAGGGCAAAGCCCTGGTCAAATTGCTGTTTCTTCAGTTCGGCTTCGGAGAGTTCTTTTTTCTCACCGCCGCCAGCGCGTTGGCCCATTTCGCCCAGGTCCGCCCCAGCACAAAAGCCGCTCGGCTTGCCGGAGGAAATGACCAGGCCTTTGATGGCATCGTTGGAAGCGACTTCGTCAGCGATTGCGATGATGTCGGCGACCGCCTTGCCCGTCAGCGTGTTCATGCTACGGCCCGGCACGTCGAATACAGCGTGCGCAATGCCGTCTGCGTCAATGTCCCAACCAAATGTCTCGAGTTTCATGATACTGTGTTCCGATTATTCTGAGTAAGGATTAGACGCGTTCGATGATTGTGGCCGTGCCCATGCCGGCACCGACGCAGAGCGTGATCAGGGCCGTTTCCTTGTCGGCCCGCTCGAGCTCGTCCAGCATCGTGCCGAGAATCATGCCGCCGGTAGCGCCCAGCGGGTGACCCATCGCAATGGCACCACCGTTCACGTTCATCTTGTCGTGCGGAATATTGAGATTCTGCATCATCAGGAGCACGACCGAGGCAAAGGCCTCGTTCAGCTCATAAAGATCGATATCTTCCGGGTTCATGCCGGCTTTCTTCAGGACCTTCTGGCTGACATAGGTCGGACCGGTCAGCATGATGCCAGGCTCGGAGCCAATGGAGGCCATGGCCTTGACGCGGGCGCGCGGCTTCAGGCCAAGCGCTTCGCCCATTTCCTTCGAGCCGAACAGGACAGCCGACGCACCATCGACGATACCGGACGAATTGCCGGCATGGTGGACGTGGTTGATCTTTTCGAGTTCCGGATAGCGCTGCTTGATGACTTCATCGAAGCCCATCGCGCCCATGCCGGCAAAGGACGGCTGAAGGCCAGCCAGAGACTGCATGTCCGCATCAGGACGCATGTGCTCATCATGATCGAGGCGGATACCGCCCATCTGGTCTTTTACAGGCACGATGGACTTGGCAAAGCGGCCTTCCTTCCAGGCCTGCGCGGCGCGGCGCTGGCTCTCGACTGCGAAGGCGTCAACGTCGTCTCGCGAGAAGCCGTATTTTGTTGCGATCGTGTCGGCGCCGATACCCTGCGGGGTGAAGTAGGTCTTCAGGGCGACCTGCGGATCGGTCGACCAGGCACCGCCGGACGCGCCCATCGGCACGCGGCTCATGGATTCAACACCGCCGCCGATAGCCATGTCGGCCTCGCCGGTCATGACCTTGGATGCGGCCATGTTGCAGGCTTCGAGACCGGAAGCGCAGAAGCGGTCGACCTGCACACCGGCGGTCGTTTCCGCGTAATCAGCGTTCAGCACAGCAACACGGGCGATATCTGCGCCTTGCTCGCCCACCGGCGAAACGCAGCCGAGGACAACGTCATCGACCTTAGACGTGTCGAGGTCGTTCCGCTCACGGATGGCCTGCAGCACCTGCGTGGCGAGGCTAAGCGACGTGATTTCGTGCAACGAACCACTTTTCTTGCCCTTGCCACGCGGCGTGCGGACCGCGTCGTAGATATAGGCTTCAGTCATTTGAAGTGACTCCTTTCCTTGGAGTGGATGTTATTCTGACTTTGTTTCAGGCGATTGCCTGCTTTCCAGCTGCGCGACCCGGGCCTTGAGTTGCTGGTTCTCCTCCACCAACTCGTTGAGCCTTGGGGCGATCAACTGAGCGACTTGTTCCTCTGTATACCGCGGCAGGATGTATTTCGGGCAATTCCAATCGCGGGCGACGATCTTGATCGTCATCAGACGTTCCACCGGCCCTTGCCCATCCTGAGCCAGAACATCCTGCAATTCCGGGTCTGAAGCGGCATCGATCATGCGGGCTTCTCCGAGCATTTTCAGCCGGGCACGGCGGGCATAGTCCATGAAAAAAAGAGAAACCCGATCTGATCCATCGAGATTGCCGCGCGTGATGAACTGCCGGTTGCCAAGATAGTCCGCAAAACCGATCGTGTCCGGTCCGAGGATCTTCACGAAGCCAGCAGGACCGCCGCGATGCTGGATATAAGGCCACCCATTGCTGCCGGTTGTGGCAATATAGAAGCTGGTCATACCCGAGAGGAATGCAATCGTATCGTCGTCCAGCGGACCTCGATGCCGGTTGGCGTAGATACTTTCGTATTTTTCACGCATACCAACCTGCTCCTGATAGGCTTTTACCGCATCGGTAAACAGGAGTTCGGCATAGTTCTGCATCACAGCCATTTCACCTCTCCTTGGCCGGCTTCAGAACCGGGTTCAGGGTAAGGCTCGCGGCGGAGCGGGCAGCTTCCTTCCCGCGAGAGTCGTAAAGTTCGGCTTCGGCAAAAAGCATTGCCCGGCCGACATTGCGCAGGCGGGCCACTACTTCGATGGCACCTTTACGAACAGGACGGAGGAAGTGGGTATGCAGATCCACCGTCGAAGGCAATTTCGTCTTGCCGGCTTTCATGCCCGCCAGCATGCCAATCGTATCATCCATCATGGCGACAAGATACCCGCCCTGAATGACACCGGCCGGATTACAGAATTCCGGTCGGCCCTCGAAACGCACCCGCGTCGTCAATTCCTTCATGTCGAGCGCAAGAAGCTCGAAGCCAAGTGAGGTTGAACTCGGGCTTGGCGCCGGAAAGACATCACGAATGAGGTGGCTGTCAGGCATGTGAGACTAGAGTGTCCTCGCGATCAGCATTTTCATGACTTCGTTGGCACCGCCATAGATGCGCTGGACACGGGCGTCCGCATACATCTGTGCAATGGGGTACTCATCCATATAACCGAAGCCTCCGTGCAGCTGCAGGCACTCGTCGATGATCTTGCACTGCAGATCACTGATCCAGTACTTCGACATGGAGGCGGTCGCGGCGTCGAGTTCCTCCTTCAGGAGAAGCTCCGTGCAGTGATCAGCGAACACCTTCGCGACGGTCGCTTCGGTCTTGCACTCGGCGAGCTTGAACTGTGTGTTCTGGAAGTCGAAAATCGTGCCACCGAATGCCTTGCGGTTCTTCACATACTCGACTGTCTCATGGATGGCGCGCTCGATCATGCCGATGCCCTGAAGACCGATGATATGGCGCTCTTGGGGCAGCTTTTGCATCAGCTGGATGAAGCCTTTGCCCTCGACCTCCCCCAACAGGTTGGAGGCAGGCACGCGCACATCGTCAAAGAACAGCTCGGACGTGTCGGCGGCGTGCTGGCCGACTTTTTCGAGGTTCCGGCCACGGCGGAAGCCTTCCACCTTGTCCGTCTCAACGCCGATGATCGAGATGCCTTTCGCGCCAAGGCTCGGGTCGGTCTTGACGCAAAGCAGGATCAGGTTGGCGGTCTGGCCGTTGGAAATGAAGGTCTTCGAACCATTGATGACATACTCGTCGCCGTCGCGCTTGGCCGTCGTCTTCATGCCTTGCAGGTCAGAGCCAGCCCCCGGCTCGGTCATCGCGATGGCGGTGACGATGTCGCCAGAGCAGATGCCCGGCAGCCAGCGGCGCTTTTGTTCTTCTGTACCGTAGGCCGTGATGTAGGGCGCGATGATGGCGTTGTGCAGCGTGATGCCGAAGCCATCGACACCCTTCCACTGCTGCTGTTCGATGATGATCGCCTCATGGCGGAAATCACCGCCTGCGCCGCCGTATTCTTCCGGAACCGATGCGCCCAGCAGGCCCATTTCGCCCGCTTTCTTCCAGATCTCCTTCGGCACGATACCGGCCTTACGCCATTCCGGCACGTGCGGGGCACATTCCTTTTCAAAGAATTGGCCAACCGCATCGGAGAAAATGTCGAGCTCCTCATCCTGCCGCCAGGCGGCCTTGGGTACATTGAGCGGGCTCTGTTGCATGATCGGTCTCCGGCTTTCCTCTGAATATAGTGAGCAAGCGGGCAATTGCCGCTTACGTTCACGTAAACATGTAGCCGCCCGATCCTGCTTTTCCCAGACCTTCCCCGGCGTCAGATCTGCTCTGTTTCAGGGAAAATTTTGCCGCAGGCAGCCGCCGGGAGTGTACCACACTCCCGTGAGAAGCCCGAGACCATCAAAAACTGGAAAAATTCGCCTCAGAAGGCGTCAGCCTGAAGGCTCATCAGAGGTGCTGCACCAGTCTTCACTTTTGCGAGATGAGCTGCGCCATCCGGCAACAGACGCTCGACGAAGTAACGTCCGGTGGCCAGTTTCTGCTCGTAGAAAGGCTCCTTGTCCTTGCTGTCCAGCGCGATCCTGGCCATCCGGGCCCACATGAAAGCAAGAGCGGCCAAACCAAACAGGTGCAGGTAATCGTGGCTGGAGGCACCGGCATTATTGAAGTCGGACATCCCGTTCTGCATCAGCCACATCGTGCCTTCCTGCAGCTCGGCCTTGATCTTCTGAAGGCCTTCCACGAACAGCGCCATTTCTTCATTGCCCTCGTTCGCCGCGATGAACTCGTCGATATCGGAGAAGAACGAGAACACGGCGCGCCCACCATTAGCGGCCAGCTTGCGGCCGACGAGGTCCAGCGCCTGAACGCCGTTGGTGCCCTCGTAGATGGTGGTGATCCGGCAATCGCGGACGATCTGTTCCATGCCCCATTCGCGGGTAAAGCCCGAACCGCCATGCAGCTGCAGCGCCCAGTTCGCGCACTCGTAGCCCTTGTGCGTCAGATAGGCTTTGACCACCGGCGTGAGCAGCGCCATATAATCGGAAGACTTCTCACGCACGCTGTCATCCGGCGATTTGTGCTGGAGATCAGCCTGGAAAGCCGTCCAGTAGGTGAAGCAGCGCGCACCCTCGATAAAGGCTTTCTGGTCCATCAGCATGCGGCGCACATCCGGGTGCACAATAATCGGATCTGCCGGTTGCTCAGGTGATTTCACGCCGGTCAGCGAACGGCCCTGGACGCGGTCGCGTGCAAAGTCAGCGGCGTTCTGGTAGGCCAGTTCGGCCTGAGACAGCCCCTGCAGGCCAACACCTAGGCGCGCCTCGTTCATCATAACGAACATGGTGCGCATGCCTTTGTGCTCCTCACCCACGAGGAAACCGGTCGCGCCGTCATAGTTCATAACGCAGGTCGCATTTCCGTGAATGCCCATTTTCTCTTCGAGGCCACCGCAGGAGCAGGCGTTGCGCTCACCGATCGCGCCATCTTCGCCGACCATGTATTTCGGCACGAGGAACAGCGAGATGCCCTTAATGCCTTCCGGACCGCCTTCGATGCGGGCCAGAACCAGGTGGATGATGTTGTCAGTCAGATCCTGCTCGCCGCCAGAAATCCAGATCTTCTGACCGGTAATCTTGTAGGTGCCGTCCGGCTGAGGCACGGCTTTCGTCTTGATCATGCCCAGATCGGTGCCGCACTGCGGCTCGGTCAGGTTCATCGTGCCAGCCCATTCAGCCGATGCCATTTTCGGACCGTACTTGGCCTTCAGCTCGTCAGACCCGCCGGCCATCAACGCCTGAAACGCGCCATGGGTCAGCCCCGGATACATGCCGAACGCCATGTTCGAGGACGACACCATTTCGGTCCAGGCGATGTTCACGACATGCGGCAGACCCTGCCCGCCCATTTCCGGATCCACCGAAAGAAGCGGCCAGCCGCCTTCGACCAGTTGCTTGTAGGCCTCCGGGAAACCGTCCGGCGTCTTGACGCTCGCGTCATCGCTGCGGACGCAGCCCTGGCGGTCTCCGACTGCATTCAGCGGATACAGCACTTCCTTCGCAAACTTGCCGCCTTCCTCGAGAATCGCGTTGACCAGATCCGGTGTCACCTCCTCGAAACCCGGCAGGTTCGAATAATTCTGAATCTGGAGAACTTCCTGAAGAATGAAGCGCATATCGCGAATGGGAGCGTCGTAACGAGGCATTTGTGCATGTCCTTTAATGCGTGAAGGGCGACCACCACTTTCGTAGCGCGCCCTTCTGGAAAGGTCTTTCTAATTTGGCGGAAACCCGCCTTACCGATTAGACTTCGTCAAGCTGACGACGCGCCACGGCTTCATATGCAGCGGCCTGACGCTTGCCTTCTTCAGTCGGGCCAACCTGGTCAACCAAGCCTTCCAGCCAGACGATGCCTTTGCGGAGTTCGCCGAGCGCAGTGTCGATATCTTCACGCTGGATTTCCAGCTCTTTGACCTGCTTGCGGAATTTCTCCAGCATCATGCGCGTCTGCGCCCGCTTGCCGTCATTCAGCGCGTAGAGATCGAGGATCTCCCGGATGTCGGCCAGCGGCAAACCGAGGCGCTTGAGGCGGACGATGATCGTCAGCCGGGCGCGGTCGCGGTTTGAGTAAACCCGCATCATGCCGTCGCGCGCCGGGTGCAGCATGTCTTTGTCTTCATAGAAACGCAGGGCCCGTGGTGTCACTCCGAACTCCCGGGCGAGTTCAGAGATGGTGTAGGTGCGGGAATCTGCAGCGGAAATCGAGGGGTGCTTGTGTGACATAAGGTCAACTTAGATCAAACCTTACGCGAACGTCAACGTAAGCTCCGAATAAATTTTGCGCTATTCCGCACTTCTGAGCCAATTAACCGGAAATTACCCCACTGTTATCAGATTAAGCGGAAATCTTTACCTTTAACCTCCCCTTAAGACGGCTCCTGCCATCAAACATTGGGAAAATGAACAAATCTGCCCGTTTCGTTAACCGGCACGGGCCGGTTGGCTGTCAGGAGTATGGGGATGAGTCAGTCAGGCACAGGGGCCGCGAAGGGAATCGACCAGCGCGCCCGCGAAGCCGCAAGGGAGGCCGCCCGTTCGGAAGGCCTGACCCTGGGCGAATACCTCGACCGACTGATGAAAGCTCCCGCCGAGGGTCGTCAGCCGAATGAAGTGGCCGCCCCGGCCCGGATGCGACGGCCGCATTCCAGCACAACAGACGAGGCGCTGGAGCGCTTGACCCGGCGGATCGAAGCCACCGAGGCCCGCTCGGCCATGGCAATCACCAGCATGGACGATACCATCCATGATCTGGTTGGCCGTCTTGAAGACACGCAGCAAACGACCGCCGCAATCGCTGGCCACGTTGAAGGCGTTATCGACCAGCTGCGAGAAACTCACGATGCCCTGAAGCAAAAAGTCCGCCGGCTGGAAGAGGATGATTCCCAACAGGAAAACCTCGAAGCCCTGAAAGCGCTCGAAAGTGCGCTCGGCAAGCTGGCCAGCCATGTCTATGAAGAGAACGAGCTGGCTGAGCAGGAAACCCAGGCGATCAAGGGCCGGGTCGAGTCCGGCTTCATGGATATTATTGAACGCGTCGAGGCCATGGAGACGCGGGTTGAGACCAGCCGCGCCGAAACTGCCGAGCAAATCAAGCAAGGCGTGGAACAGGCCGCCCTGCGCGCAGCAGGTGTTGCCCGTCAGGTTTCCGAACGCGTGGATGGCCTGGAAACAGAAGTGCATGAACGCCTCGCCGCGCTGAGCGATCGCGAAGAACGCCTAGAAGCGACAGAAACGCGTATGGAAGCCATAGAGACCGATGTCTCCGGGGCGCTTGATTCACTGGATATGCGCTTCGATCAGATCCAGAACAGGCTGACGCTCGCGGAAACCACCACGGATTCCGCGCTGAAGAATCTTGAAACGACCGTCTCAAGCCTGGATGCGCGCATTGGCGATGTCGCAAGCAAGATGGATCCGGATCTTGCGAGCCGCCTGCGCACAGAATTCGAGACCCGCTTCGAAGAGATGATGTCATCTGTCCGCGAAACGGTAGATGCAGTACGCCAGGAACTGGCAGAGGAAATCGCACGTACGGCAGCGGAATCCGACATCGAGGCCATAACTGAATTGAAACAAACGCTCGGCGGCGTGCAGGAACGGTTGGATGCCAGCGAAGAGCGCCAGGCCAGCGCCATTGAGAAAGTGTCCGAGCAGGTCAGCACGCTGAACGAGACCTTCGATACACGTCTGCGTGAAGTCGAAGAACGGAGCGATGCAGCGACTGGAGAAGCTGTGCGCGATGAGATCGAGCGCCTTGGCAAAACGGTAAGCGACCGGATCGATGAGTTGGCCGAAGACCTGACCAAACGGGTCAATGACAGTGAAGCCCGTAGCGCTGAAGCCATCGAGCAGATTGGTGATCAGGTCGCCGCAGCGAACAACCGGCTGCAGCTGCGCCAGAATGAGGCGATCAAGACGCTGGCCGAACAGGTCGACGAGAACCGCCGGAAGGCCGATGCCCATTTGTCTGATGCCCTCGCCAACGTGACAGACCGCCTGGAACATTTGCAGTCGCAGGCCAACGAATCCCTGTCGCCGGTTCAAAAAGCGATCGCGATGCTGGCCGCGCGTCTGGAAAACCTCGAAGAAAACACTCCGCCCCCCGGCGGACCAGCGGAGCTGGACAGCGTGCCTGCCAGCCTGATGGACATCGATGATGATCCGCTGTCAGACAGACAGTTCGAGGCATTCGACGACCCATCCGACTTCGACAGTTTCGAAGACTTCGGTACATTCGAAGCCTTTGCTGATCTCGATACCGATGAAGCCAGCGTTGATGTTGAGCCGGTGGTTACCTTACCTGACTCCCAAGATACGGCACCAGCCCTTGACGAACCGGAGCTGGACGAGGCCTCCCCGGAGATCGACGCCTCCGAAGACGATAATGGCGTCGCGTTCGAGTCTGACGAAGACCATGATCAAGAACTGACTGCCGATGCCGAAGTTGAAACTGATGTGGCAGAAGACACCGAAGTCTTCGAAGCCGGTATCGAATCCTGGTCATCCGAACCGGATGACGACATCCAGGCAGAGACGGCCGAATCCTTCGAGGATGATTTCGATGCCATCCGCGCCGCTGTCGAAGGATTGAGCTTCGCTACGCAGGAAGCGGAAGCACAAGGTGATGAGACGATTACGGACGAAAGTAGCGTATCTGACCTGCTCGTTGAGGGTGATGAGGATGACTTCATCGACCCGCTGGAAGCACTTGAGGGACTGGAAGATCTCGATGAGGCGCACACTGAGGCTCGGGAATCCGACATCTTCGACGACGAGGAATTTGAAGAGATCGATCTGCCTGCAGCTGACGAAGTCTCCGTCGAAGCCGAAGAAAAGCCCGAAGAGGCTGAGCTGAGAGTTTCAGAAGAAGCAGACAAGCAGCTGGACGACGACACGGCAGATTATCTGACACGCGCCCGCAAGGCCGCGATGGCAGCGAGCTTCGGCAAGAGCAACACTCAAACTGTCGGCGCCTCCGGGCGCCCGGTCGTCCGGATGACGTCCGTTGGAGGCGCGAGCCGCCTCCCCCTCATCGCGGCGGCCTCCGCTGTTGCTGTCGCTGGTGTTGCAGCAGGCGGCTATCTCTACATTCGCGGCAAGCAGGAAGCGCCGGTTCAATCCACGCCGGTCAGCACATATGTTGATCCGGGTGCATCAGACGCCACCGCTGCCTCTCTCACGGCCACTGAAGAAACGGCAGAGACGGAAGACCAAGCTGCAGCAGCGATCGAAGAAGACCTGTTCGGGGAGCCAGCCACGCCGCCTGCCCCAGCCCATTATGCCCCGGTTCCGCCGGTCGTCACGGTTCAGGCTGCCGCGGCATCGGGCAATTATATCGCCCAGTATCAGCTGGCACAGGAGAAGCTGACTTCCGGTGATTATGCCGATGGCGCGGCGCTGATGCGCAAGTCGGCCCAAAAGGGTCTGCCAATTGCGCAATACGCGCTCGCAAAGCTGCACGAGCGCGGCACCGGCGTGCCGAAAGACCTCTCCCTCGCCCGTGAGTGGACGGAGAAGGCGGCCACAGGCGGCAACGTGAAGGCGATGCACGACCTTGCCGTCTTCATGGCCGAAGGCGAAGGCGGCGAGCAGACTTATGCCGGCGCCGTGGAATGGTTCCGCAAAGGCGCTGAGTACGGCGTGGTCGACAGCCAGTACAATCTCGGCGTCCTTTACGAACAGGGCCTCGGCATCAGCCCAAACCTCACCGAATCCCTGTTCTGGTTCGATGTGGCGAACCGCAATGGGGATGGCGGCGCACCGGCAAAAATTTCCGAACTGATCGAGCGTGTTTCACCAGAAGCCGCCGCACAGGCCCGCAGCCGCGCCGCAACCTGGCAGCCTGCGACGGCCAACGCCATTGCCAATGGCCGCTTTGGCGCGCAGCCATGGAACATGGGCAACCCGCTGCAGGTTCAGGCCATTCAAAAAGCCCTGAACAGCCTTGGCTACGCAGCTGGCACGCCGGATGGCATCATGGGCGATGGCACGGCGACGGCAATCCGCGAATATCAGCGTGCCAACAACCTGCCCGTGACAGGCACGGTGACGTCCGATCTGATCGATACTCTGAACGCCGGCGCCAGCGCAGGCTGATACCCACGCGGCTTACGGCTTCACATAGGCGTACGGGCGATCCGTCTGATCAAGCGACAGGTAGCGGTCCCGAAGCTCCGTCTGGCGCGAGGTCATGTCCTGCGGTTCGCCGTCGATGAACACAGCGTCGGCATTCGTGGTCACTTCCAGCGGATCTCCATCCCACGCCACAACATCGGCGTGCGCACCCGGTGCAAGAATACCGTAGCCAGACAATCCGTAGATGGACGCAGGCGTCACGGTCAGCGCCTTCATGGCATCATCCCAGTCCATGCCATTGGCCACGGCATTGCCCGCAATCTGCGTCATCAAGCGGGCAAGATGGGTAGAGTCGTCCAGATTCACGATCGCCACCTGGACCCCGGCCTCATCGAGGCGCGCGGCATTTTCCTGCGTCGCGGCCAACTGTGAAAAACTGGCCGGCAGGTTTGCGAACCCGTCCACGATCACCGGAATCTTCAGCTTTGCCAGCCGGTCAGCCACACGCCAGCCTTCATCCGCGCCGAGGATCGCAAACTTCAGGTTCCGATTCGACTCGGCGAGGTCCATCACAGCGTTGAGGTCGGTCGCACTGCGGGCATCGATCACGATCAGCTGTCGCCCACGTGCGGCCGGCGCAAGCGCTTCCGCATCCCGGCGGGACAGGACATCTCCTTCACCGCCCGCAATGTAGCGGGTAGGATAGGCGCGGGCATCGTCAAAGGCGGCGCGAAGCTGGGCCCACGCTGCAGGACGCGACCCACCGGCCAGCCCTGCTCCACCTTCGCCAAGCGTGATGAAGGTGAAAGCATCTGATGTCAGGTCTGTGTCCTGCGCACCACTTGTGTCAGCAATAAAGCCCTGACCGGCGAACAGGTTCGTTGAAGGCTGCGGTGCAACCGCAACGCGTGTCACGCCGCCGAGCCGGCTGACGTCGACCGCCGTATCATCGGGGTTAAAACCATCCGATGCATCCAGCGAAGCTGAAAAACCCGACAGGGCCGCAACGGCATCATTGGTCGAGTCCTCGGCATCGACTTCGATGATGCCTGTCCGGGAAAATGCCGAGATGAGACCCGGGGTCACCCATTCGGCACTGATCACTTCAGCCCCTTCCGGCTTGGACGTCGACGCTGGCCCGACCGACATGATCGTGCCATTGCGGATGACCACAACGCCATTCTCGATGGTGCCGGCATCCGTGCCCGTCCACACTTTCTTGCCTTCGACGACATAGGTTTGTGCCGAGGCGCCGAGCGCGGCCACGGCAACAATTGCAGCACTTGCCATCAGCTTGCGGATCATTTCATGTCTCCTTCGCCAGGCTGGCCGAGTTCAAAGTCCCGTACAGGACGAACTGAATTGTCGGCGCGATCATACATGAGCGCCCCATCAATGAAGACCTGATCGGCCTTGGTGTAGACGCTGAACGGATTGCCGGACCAGATCACCACATCGGCCATTTTACCGGGCTTTAGGGAACCGGTACGCTCTTCAATGCCGAGCGACTTCGCCGGGTTCAGCGACAACCATTCCCAGGCAACTTCAATAGGAACGTCTATGCCGACGCGCTTGCCATCGGCCCATGCCTTGGCCGCTTCCTGGTTCAGGCGCTGGATGCCGATATCGCTGTCGGAATGCACGATGGCGCAGGCCCCGGCATTGTGCACCATCGGGATGTTTTCCGGGATGCCGTCATAGGCTTCCATCTTGAAGCCCCACCAGTCTGCCCACATGGACGAACAGGCGCCATAATCGGCCAGCTTGTCGGCGATCTTATAGCTTTCCACAGCATGGTGGAATGCGGTGACCTTGTATCCAAACTCCTTCGACAGATCCATGATCTGCGCCATTTCATCCGCGCGGTAGCAGTGCATGTGGACGAGGATCTCGCCCGCCAGAACGCCGGCAAGGGTATCCAGCTCCAGATCGCGCGAAGGCATTTCGCCGCCTTCAGCGGAATACTTGTCCCATTTGCGCTTGTACTCGGCTGCCTTGATCCAGGCTGCCCGGTAGCCAGCCATGTTCCCCATGCGGGAGAATGGTGCGCCGCCCGGAAAGCTGCCATTACCATAGCCATAGACACGCTTCGGGTTTTCTCCGCAGGCCATTTTCAGCGTGTAGGGCGCGCTCGGGAATTTCATGCCCTGAACCGTGCGTGCCGGCACGTTCTTCAGCGTAATGCCGCGGCCGCCAAACAGGTTTGCACTGCCCGGAAGGACTTGCAGCGAGGTGACCCCGCCAGCGAGCGCCCGGTCAAATCCCGGGTCCTGCGGCCAGATGCCATGCTCCACCCAGACCTCCGCCGTCACCGGTCCGGAGACTTCATTGCCATCCTGATGGGCTGAAACGGAGGGCGACGGATAGGCCCCGAGGTGGCTGTGGTTATCGATGATACCCGGCGTCACCCAGCGGCCGGACGCGTCAATCACGGTCGCCCCTTCCGGGGTCTCCAGGTCAGCGCCAATGGCCGCGACCTTGCCGTCCTGAAGCAGCAGGCTGCCGTCTTCGATCTTCGCGCCTTCTCCATCCAGGATTGTCGCATTGGTAATCAGGACTGGGGCGTTGGGATACGCAACATAGGTTGACGGATAGGGGTCCGGATCGAAGGGTTCATTTGGTGTGAACGGCTTGATCGCCGGTCCGTCGCCGTCTCCGCTGCCGCCACAAGCGGCAAGAAAAATGGCCCCTGCGGCGAGTGCCACCCAGTTCCGTCTTGTCATATTCTTTCGCCCCGGTTCTTCCCGTTTCGTGCCAGCCTCATAGAGCGCGGATCAGGTCGAACCGCAAGGCATGCACCCAGTAATTCAGTCAGGGGTGGCCTTCAGGTTTTCACGCTTGTCGCGCCCGAAGACCAGCCGCATCAACCAGTTCGGCGCAAACCGCTCTACACGTGGATGGCGCGTCATTATGCCCTCCATCCACCGGCGTCCCCAGACAGAGTTCCGGCCGAGCAGGATCACTCCAATAATCGCGATGGGCAGACCGATCGGAAGGAACGGCGTTGCCATGCCAACCGGGATGGCAACCGCAATGTGCACCAGGCCGACGACCGCCAGCATTTGGCGAAAAAAGCCCCCGACATGTTTACGGGCCGACTCGATAGGTTTGCGAAAAGAGCCGGCGGGTGTGTCAGTCATTGGCGGTTCAGTTGAGGACATGGAAAGGATATGGGTTCAGAGCAATTTCATTGCCAAGTAAAATCACTTCCATGTGTCCAAAGTCTGGCAACCACGTTGCCCGGTTGCTACACCCTGCATAGAAATTGACCGCCGGGGGCGTTGGACAGCGAGGCCGATATGAAATTGCAGTCCATCCAGGCGCTTCGGGGTCTTGCGGCAATGCTGGTTCTGATTTTCCATATCCATGAACTGGAAGTGCTGGCCATTGCTGACAATAACCTGACGGAACGCGCCTGGGTCGGTGGCCTGTTCACAAATGGCTATGCCGGGGTGGATCTGTTCTTCGTCATCTCCGGCTTCATTATGGTCTATGTGACGCGCAATAGCGTGTCAGGCCTCAGGCAGGCGGCAAACTTCCTGTTCGGACGCGTGACCCGGATCTATCCGGTCTGGTGGGCCTTCGCCGGGTGTTTGACGATCTACATGTTCGCAGCGCACGGACTGTCGGGACAGAATGCCGCCTGGCAGAAGGCATCCTTCGGCCAGCCCATGGTTCCGTTTCTGATCAAATCCTTCCTGCTGATCCCACAGCCCGCCTTCCCGATCCTCAATGTCGGCTGGACGCTGGTTCACGAAGTGTATTTCTACATCATGTTCACCCTGTTCATGCTGGCGCCGCGTAAATGGCTGCCCGTGCTGCTCGGCGTCTGGGCGGCACTCGTGACGGGTGGCGCCATGATGGGCCTGTCGAATCCCGTTGCGATGGGCTGGGTCTCGCTGGCGGTCCATCCCATGACCCTCGAATTCATTCTTGGCGCCATTGCCGGCCTCGCCATCACAAACGGGTTGGTCTGGCGCAGCGGTGTGCTGACCCTTGTTGCCAGCATGCTGCTGATGGCAGGGCTTTGCTATCAGGGTCAGGAATCAAAATCCCTGCTTCTGTGGACCCGCGTGCTCTGGTACGGCGTTCCCGCCGCATTGCTCGTCTATGCGGTGGCCGGGCTGGACCTTCAGGCTCGCCATACCTGGCTCATCCCTGCCCTGTTCGGCTGGCTCGTGACGATAGGCCTTTATCAACTGACCGGCCTCGACGGCGACAGCGCCGATGCAGCCAGGCGCTGCGCCACAATCCTGACGGTCACCGTTGGCGGCATCGCCATGCTGATCGTTATCTGGTTCGGCTGGCTTCTGGGCCAGGGTGCACCCGAACTGTTGCAGCGAACACGCGCCTTCTTCCGGCACGTGCTCGACGGGGCAGTAAAGCTCGGCGACTGGTCCTTTGCGCTCTACCTCTGCCACCTCATTGTGCTCAGCGGCCTGCGGGTGGTCTTCAGCCTGCTCGGCCGGTCAGATGCGCTGGCGCCCCTGTTCCGGCTGGGTCATCCCGGCGTGCTGGACAATCTCGCCTTTGCCACGAGCGGCATCGTCTGCACGCTTCTGGTATCGTGGCTCAGCTACCGAATGTACGAGCAACCGCTGACCGTCCAGTTCGGACGTCTTAGAAAGTCATTGTTCCGCCAGGTCCAGCCGCAACCAACCCCGGCCTGAACAATCACTCTACTCGGCTGCGACCGGCGGGGCTTCTTCCGGCTCCGCCCATTTCAGGACCGGCTTGCGCGCAGCTTTCGTCTCATCAAGACGTCGCATCGGGGCAAGATACGGCGCGCCTTTCAGCGCTTCGTCGCCCTGCGCCGCCCGGCGGGCAATCGATTCCAACGCGTCGCAGAAACGGTCGAGCTCAGCTTTCGATTCCGACTCCGTCGGCTCGATCAACATGGCGCCGTGCACGACCAGCGGGAAATACATCGTCATCGGATGATATCCCTCGTCGATCAGCGCCTTGGCAATGTCGATCGTCTCGATGCCTTCGGCGGTGAAGGCATCCGAGAACAGCGCCTCGTGCATGCAATAGCCTTCGAACGGCGCCGTCATCACTTTCTTCAGGCGGGCCTGAATGTAGTTGGCGTTCAGCACGGCATCTTCCGAGGCCTGCTTCAGCCCGTCTGCACCATGGCTCAGAATGTAAGTCAGCGCGCGCACGAACATGCCCATCTGGCCATGGAAGGCGACCATGCGGCCAAAGCTTTCCGACGCGACGCCTTCGATGTCCTCGACGAGGCGATACATGCCGTCGGCATCCTTCACGACAAACGGCACAGGCGCATAGGGCGCGAGCGCTTCAGACAGAACGGTCGGGCCGGACCCCGGACCGCCACCGCCATGCGGCGTGGAGAAGGTCTTGTGCAGGTTGATGTGCATCGCATCGACGCCCAGGTCACCCGGGCGCACCCGTCCGACAATCGCGTTGAAGTTCGCGCCGTCGCAATAGAAATAGCCGCCTGCCGCGTGGATCAGGTCAGCGATTTCCTTGATGTCTGTTTCGAACAGGCCGCACGTGTTCGGGTTGGTCAGCATGATGCCGGCAATGTCGTCAGACTTTTCCAGTTTCGCTTTCAGGTCAGCCATGTCGACCCGGCCGCGTTTGTTGGCCTTGATCTCGTCAACGATGAAACCGCACTGGACCGCCGTTGCCGGGTTTGTTCCGTGGGCAGACTCCGGCACCAGAACGCGCTTGCGGGTCTCGACTTCGCCGCGCGCGATCAGCGCCTGACGGATGGCCATCATGCCGCAGAACTCGCCATGCGCACCGGCTTTCGGGCTCATCGCCACGGCGGGCATGTTGGTCAGCGTCTTCAGCCAGGTCGCCAGCTCATCGATCAGCTCCAGCGCGCCCTGCACGGTCGCCTGTGGCTGCAGTGGGTGGATGTCACCAAAGCCCGGCAGGCGCGCCATCTTTTCGTTGAGGCGCGGATTGTGTTTCATCGTACAACTGCCGAGCGGGAACAGGCCAAGGTCGATGGCATAGTTCTTCTGGCTGAGGCGCATGTAATGGCGCACCGCTTGCGGCTCCGACAGGCCAGGCAATCCGGTCGGCACTTTGCGCGTCACACCGCCGAGACGGTTCTTGGTGCCTTTCGGCGCCGGCAGATCAACGCCTGTCGTTTCCGGCGTACCGATCTCGAACAGCAGATCTTCGTGTTGCAGTAGACCGCGAGAACCAGACACGGTTTCAATCGACGACATGGAGACAGACTCCGGAGACGTAGGGCGGCCCTGAGTGTTCATGCTCATCAGATGATCTCCTTAAGGGCAGCCGCGTAAGCCGCTATGTCTTCTGGCGTTGTACATTCGGTGGCGGCGCAAAGAATCACGTCGCCCATATGGTCTCCCGGGAACAGGCGGCTGGCGCGAACACCGCCAACAATGCCGGCTTCGTCCAGCATGGCGAGCACGGCTTCGGCATTCATAGGCGTACGGAAGGCGAACTCGTTGAAGAAGCGCGGCGTGAGGATCTCGACGCCCGGCACGGCGGCCAGCGCATCAGCAAGGTCGCAGGCCGCTTCGTGGTTCAGCACGGCCATCTGCTCCAGCCCCTTGCCGCCAAGCAACGTCATGTGCGCCGTGAAGGCCAGCGCGCACAGGCCGGAGTTCGTACAGATGTTCGACGTCGCCTTGTCGCGCCGGATGTGCTGCTCGCGTGTTGAAAGCGTCAGCACGAAACCACGCTTGCCTTCGGCGTCGGTCGTTTCACCGCAGAGGCGTCCCGGCATCTGGCGGACCAGTTTCTGCGTGCAGGCGAAGAGTCCCACATAGGGTCCGCCGAAGTTCAGGCCGTTCCCGATGGACTGGCCCTCGCCAACGGCGATATCCGCGCCCATTTCGCCAGGCGGCGTGACGAGGCCAAGGGAGACGGCTTCGGTGAACACCGACACCAGAAGCGCACCCTTGCCGTGCGCGGCTTCGGCCACCGGTGAGAGATCCGACACGGTGCCGAATGTGTTCGGCGACTGGCCGATCACGCAGGCCGTCTGATCATCCACGGCATCAGCCAGCGCCAGTTCGCCATCGATGGCATGCTCGAGCTGCACCACTTCGATGCCTTGCGCTTCGCACAGAAGTTTTGTGGCGGCTGCGTAGTGCGGGTGCAGGCCACCGGAGAGGATCACCTTTTTCCGGCGCGTTGCCCGGGTCGCCATCACAGCCGCTTCGGCACAGGCCGTCGAACCGTCATACATGGAGGCGTTGGCCACATCCATGGCGGTGAGCGCCGCAACTTGCGTCTGGAACTCGAACAGGGTCTGCAGCGTGCCCTGCGCGATTTCCGGCTGATAGGGCGTGTAGGTCGTCAGGAATTCGGAGCGCTGGATAATCATGTCCACTGTGGCCGGCACATGGTGCTTGTAGGCACCGGCACCGACAAAGAACGGGCCAGACGAAGCCGCGCGGTTCTTCGCCGCCAGCTTCGACATGTGCCGTTCGACCGCGAGTTCCCCCTGATGGTCCGTCAGGCCCTCCACCGTGCCATGCAGGCGGGCAGATTCAGGAACGTCTGCGTAAAAATCATCGACCGATTTCGCGCCGATGGTGTTCAGCATCTCCGCGCGGTCATCCGCTGTCAGGGGAAGGTATCGCATCCCGTACTCCGTAAGTGTCCGTGAAACCTAAAGGGTCTCGCAATAGGCCTTGTAAGCGGCCTCATCCATCAGGCCGGCAATCTCGGCGCCGTCCTTGATTTCGAGGACGCAGAACCAGCCTTTTTCCGTCGGGGATTCGTTGACGGTTTCCGGCTTGTCGGAAAGCGCGCCATTCACCTCCACCACCTTGCCGTGGATCGGGGCGTAGACATCGGACGCGGCCTTCACGCTTTCGACGACGGCCATGTCGTCGCCCGGCGCGAACTCGGCACCGACCTCTGGCAGTTCAACGAAAACGATGTCGCCGAGGGCGTTCTCGGCATAGTGCGTGATACCGACCGTGGCGAGGTCGTTGTGAACCGTCACCCATTCATGGTCTTCGGTGTAGAAGGTCGTCGGCTGTGTGTAGCGGGTCATGGGGTCTGGCTCCTATCGCTTATAATTATGCGGAACAAAGGGAAGGTCGGCGACAACCGCCGGGCGCGCCTTGCCGCGCACCATCAACTGGACTTCGGTGCCCGGCGCGGCGTGCGCCGTGGCCATATAGCCCATGGCGACCGGATGGCCGACGCTTGGGCCGAACCCGCCGGACGTGACCACGCCGACCTTTTCGCCACCGATATGGATTTCCGTGCCTTCGCGGGCCGGGGCGCGCTCCAGCGGCTTGATGCCGACGCGCTTGCGGGCCGGGCCTTCGCTCCGTTCCCGGAGAATGCGCTCGGCGCCGGGGAAGTCGCCCGCCTCACGGCGGCGCTTCTGGATGACCCAGCCGAGATCGGCTTCGATCGGCGACGTCGTGGGATCGAGGTCATGCCCATACAGGCAGAGGCCCGCTTCAAGGCGCAGCGAGTCCCGCGCGCCGAGGCCGATGGGCTTCACTCGCTCATCGGTCAGCATTTCCTTGACCAGCGGAATACCGGCTTCCGGCTTCACGAGGACTTCGAACCCATCCTCGCCAGTGTAGCCGCAACGGGAGACGATACAGCGCGTGCCGTTCAGTTCGAAGGGCATGTGATGCATAAAGCTCAGCGCTTCGCAGCCGGGGAAGAAATCCTTCATCACGTCGGCCGCTTCCGGGCCTTGAAGGGCGAACAGGATGCGGTCGTCGGCGCGGGTCAGCACGGCACGGCCGGCAAGCTTCTTCTCGAAGATGCCCCAGTCCTGCTCCTTCATGGCGCCGTTGACGACGATGTAAAGGCTGCCCTGCGCGTCGTCTCCGATGGGACGGGTGATGATAAGGTCGTCCAGGATGCCGCCGTCTTCGTTCAGCAGCACGGTGAGGCGTGCCTGGCCGGGCTTCAGGCTGGTGATGTCGCTCGGCACCTGTTCCTCGATCATGGCCGCGATCTTGGCGTGCGCTTCGTCGCCGCCGCCGATCCCGTCTTCGAGGGTCAGAAAGCATGGCCCCATGTGGGAGACATCGAACAGGCCGGCATGCGCGCGGGTCCAGTTGTGCTCTTCCATGACACCGGCCGGGAACTGGACCGGCATTTCATAGCCGGCAAACGGCACCAGTTTCGCCCCACACTCGGCGTGCAGGTCATAAAGCGGGGTCCGCTTCAGGGTTTCGGTCGTTGTGTCCGCCGTTGTGTTGGCCATGGGCGCCCTCATCACAGGAGACGTCAGCGGCCTCGGCCGCATGTCCGTCGCCCCCGCTGTCTCGGCGCCTGAGAGATTCCGCCCTTGAACTCCGGGCTTGCTCCTTCGGCGAGGTGGCGCCAGACGGCCCGCCTCTTTCCAGCGTGTTGGTCCTCTCCCGGCCCTTTTGCCTGAGCGTTTCCGGGGCGGTTGCGCCTTCGGCGGCGGGGCTTGATACCCGCTCTCTCCCGGGGGGGACTTATACTGTCCCCCTGCTAGCGTGGATTCCGGGCGCCAGCAAGCGCGTAGCGCCTTGCCAGAGGCGCTATCCACAGGCCTGCCTCAGAATGAGGCGGCTGCCAGCACCCCAATCAGCTGCCCGGCCCTGTTCCGGCGGGCTTGTTGCCGCCGAACCAGCTCTGCACTAGGCCCCAGGCGCTGCGGGAGCCGGCGAGCGCCTTCTCCGTCGCCCGCGTCGCGGTGGAGGTGAGCCCGCCGACGCCTTTCAGCAGGTCGCCGATGACCGAGCCCGATTCTTCCTTCACATCCTTCAGCGCCTCGGCCGAAATCGCTTTTGCCTGCCCGGACGACCAGCCCTTGAAACTGCGGCAGCGGCGCTTGGCGAGATAGCCGAGCTTCAGCGTCATCATCGCGTTCACCCCGCCATCCATGACCGGCCCGGCGACGAGGCCGCCCATCCGGCCGAGCAGGCTGCCGATGACATCGCCGGTGAGATCCGTCACATCCTCCAGCGCGCGGGCGACGACGACGATGGCGGCAACATCGCGCAGGATGCGCAGACTGCCCCAGAGGTGCGGGCGGCCGAAATAGGTCCGGGCGACCTTGGCCACGAGATTCGCGTTCCGCCACAGCACAATGAAGGCATCCACCGTGCCATTCATAGAGACCGCCGTGGCGACGCCGACAGCAACTGCTTCGGCATGGATCAGCTGGTCGACTTTCTTGTCGAGCGGCTTCAGGACCGCCTCGATATGGTCGCGCTCGAAGTGTTCGAGGTCGGCGGAGATCATCAGCGCTTCTTCCGGCGTGGCGCGGCGCGCGCGCTCCAGCAGGGCCTGTCCGCGCAGGATGCTTTCTTCCAGTTCGCCGCGCTCCTCCTGAACCAGCGGGTTTTCAGACAGCATCAGCAGGTATTTCAGGTCATAGCGCAGCCGCGCAGCCAGCGCTTTCGGGGCGGGCGCTTTCGGGTCAATCGCAATGGCAGGCGGCTTCGCGGCGACCGGCATGGCGAGAAAGCCCATGATGGGCCGGCCGACCAGCACCACCAGCATCAGCGCCAGGATGACGATATAGGCATAGCCCAGCACCGGATGGACATCGTCGAACATGCGATAGAACAGGAAGCCCTGCCCGATCACGACGAGGAAGGCGATCACCAGAAAGGCGGTGGCCGACCATTTGAGGAATTTCCAGCCTTGCGCCCATTGGGACGCAAGCTCCCACTCCATGCCGTCCTTGGCGGGCTGGTCCGGGCCCGGTACCGCCTTGGCCTTTTTTTTGGCCATGTCGCGTATCCTCCCTGCTCTTGAGCTGAACTCCCCCTTATAGGTGGGATAGCCTTGGAGCAGACGCAACACCCCCGCCTTTGCACAAGCAGGACCGACGCCCGTGAAGGCGCTTGGTGGAAGGTCAGATTTTCGGAGGGCAGAAACGCGTCGGGTTTCCGGCAGGGGGAGAAGAAAGCCTCGCTCCCCTCGGCTTTCGACGACACGCAGACGCGCGTCGTCCGCCGG
This sequence comes from Hyphomonas sp. GM-8P, assembly GCF_003263315.1. NCBI lineage: Bacteria > Pseudomonadati > Pseudomonadota > Alphaproteobacteria > Hyphomonadales > Hyphomonadaceae > Hyphomonas > Hyphomonas sp. GM-8P. The sequence continues at coordinate 130,192 of NZ_AWFE01000072.1, read as the reverse complement.
AGCAAGTGTTGAGATGAGGGGCTGCAGGTGGAGATATTCTGGCGCCGCCGCCCGGCCGTCGCAGGCCGCAGCGAGGCGGTCATTGGAATGCGCACGCGGCTTCAGCCACCCGCGTTCGCTTTTCTACCCCGGAATCCAGTCGATGCTGACCAGGTAGACGGAGATTGTCCGTCACGCTCCAACGATACTTCACACCCCGACCATAGGCCGCCCAGATCTGCGCGCGCAGCATCAGTATCTGGACCCAGATCAGGGGCCAGAGAAAGGCAAGCTGCGGCGGGCAGCCCGGAGGAAGGCGAAACAGCGACATGCCGGGCAATATACATCCGGATACAGAGGTGTCGGATAGTTTTGTTCTTGAGGCAGTGATTGCAGCAGGTTCAGTGCATCGGGCTGGTGGATAGCGCCCCACTTGCGTCATCCCCGACCGCGCAACGGTCTGGGGATCCAGCTCTGAACATGACCTCGGGAACGTCATGACTTGACGTGTTTGCCTGCGCGTTCGGAGATGGCCGTTGGCCAGCGGGCGTGACGCGTGTGGGGAATGATCACACCAGCACCAAATCCGTCTACGCCATGACCAGGCATGATCATCCAAGACCATGACGGACTATACCGGACTTACCCGTATCACCCGCCGCCCACGCAAGTGTGAGCCCATGTGATTTTTCCGGATTTCCGGGACATGCCACATCGGGAGCCGACCTTCGGAGCCCTCCCATGACCCGCCTGCGCGCCCCTGCCCGCCATGCCTGCTGGACTACCGCCTTTCTCGCTGGCGGACCGTGGTTGTGGCTGGGCAGTTTCCTGCTGGAGCGGCAGCCGGACCAGAGCTTCGCCTTCGTGTTGGAGCGCGCAAAACTGCACGCCAATCTCTGGCTGCTGGCCGGCGGCGTGATCTGGTACGCGGCCTGGTCTTTCGGCACGCTGTTGCTGCCCCGGCATGCGGCGGACCACAGGCACCAGCGCAGATTGCACCGGATATTCGACGCCGTCATCGTGCTGCTGATCCCGGCCGTGGCGGCGCTCTACTGGATCAGCGGAGACCCGGACCCGCGCCACTTCCGCCGCATGATGCCGACGGACGCCGTGTTCCTGCCCGCGCTGATGCTGGCCGCACTGCAGGCCGTGGCCTTCATTCAGATCTGCTGTCTTGAGCGCGCGGGCGCCGTTACATCCGTTCCGGCACGCGAATGCCCAGAAGGTCCAGGCCCGTCTCCAGCTGTTTCAGCACCGCAGAGGCAAGACCGAGACGGCTGGCGCGCGTGGCATCATCCGACTCCGCCGCAATCGGCAGGGCCGCATAGAAACTGCTGAAGGCCTGCGCCAGATTGTAGAGATGCTCGCACAGGACGTGCGGCATGCGCTTTTCGCGCGCCTGAAGGCAGGCGGTCGCGAAATGGTCGAGCTGCAGGACCAGCGCACGTTCGGCATCGTGGCCGATAACAATGTCGCCTGCCTTGTTGCCGTCGGCCTCGGCGCGGCGCAGCAATGATTTCACGCGCACGGCGGCGTATAGCAGATACGGCCCGGTCTTGCCCTCGAAGCTCGTGAACTTGTCGAGGTCGAAGACATAGTTCGTGGTCCGCGTATTCATCAGGTCCGAGAAGCGTAGCGCGGCGAGCGCAACGTTCGCGGCGACCTGATCGCGTTCCTCTGCGCCCATGTCTTCCGGCAGTTTGCCCGCCTCGACGATCTTCTTCTGCGCCTCTTCCAGCGCCATGGCGTTCAGGTCAGCCAGGCGCAGGACGCCGCCTTCGCGGGTCTTGAAGGGTTTGCCGTCCGGACCGTTGACCGTTCCGAAGCCAATATGTTCGAGGCGGCCTTCATCGATCAGGCCGACCATTTCGGCGGCGCGGAAGACCTGTTCGAAGTGCAGCGCCTGACGCTGGTCCACCACGTACAGCATGCGCTGGGGCACCGGCTTCAGGTTCTCCATCCGATCCATGATCGTGGCGAGGTCGGTCGTGTGATAGCCGGTGCCGCCGCGGCTGTTGATCAGCATGACGGGCGGCATTTCTTTCTTGTCGCTGTCGCGCGCAATTCGCACGATCACGGCGCCGGCGTCTTCTTCGGCAATGCCAGCATTTCTGAACCGCTCGACCAGTTCCGGGATCAGGTCGTCGACATCGCTTTCTCCCTTCCAGAGGTCGAAATGGACGTTCAGGAATTCATAGTCGATCTTCAGCGCGGCGACCGAGACATCGATGAAATGCTTCAGCAGCGCGCGGTAGCCGGGGCGCCCGGCCTGCAGCTCGGCGACAGCCTTCTGGCTGCGCTCGAGGCGTGCCGGGTCGTCCTTCGCCTTGGCGCTGGCGGCGGGATACATGCGGGCGAGGTCGTCGATCGTGACCGGCGGATCCTCCGGGTACGGCCCTTCGAAAGAGGCATCGAAATAGATGAGGTCCGGCTGCTCGTCCTGAAGCTCGGTGACGAGGTGGCCCATCTGCAGGCCCCAGTCGCCGAGGTGGACGTCGCCCGTCACATCATCGCCGAGGAAGGTCAGCAGGCGGCGCAGCGTGTCGCCGATCACGGCCGAGCGGAGGTGGCCGACATGCATCGGCTTGGCAACGTTCGGGCCGCCGAAGTCGATGACAGTGACCTGCCGGTCCGGCGCGCCTTCGGCGCCAGACATCTTCTCGCCCCGCACAGCTTCGGCGCGGGCGGCCAGCGCCTCGTCCGACACGCGGATGTTGATGAAGCCCGGCCCGGCAACTTCCGCCGACAGGACCATCTCATGTTCCTTCAGCGCGGCGGCGACCTCGGCAGCCACGTCGCGCGGGATCTTGCCGGCCTTCTTGGCCGCGCCCATCGCACCATTGCACTGGAAGTCTGCCAGTTCTGGCTTGTCGGACCGGCGGACATCGCCCCAGCGGGCTTCGAGGCCCATGGCCTCAAAGGCGGCGCTGGCGGCCGCCGACAGGTCTTTCATCAGGCTGGCCATGGATCAGGACCCGGCGTCCATGCGGAAGCGTTTGCCCGCGCGGTTGAACTCCAGCTCCTGCTCGGTCAGGTCGAAGCCGACCACGATTTCGAAGTTGGAGCCGGCGATGGTCTCATCGGCGCGGGGAATGGTGATCCGGTCGATCCTGGCGGACGTGCCGTCGAGCTTGCTGCCGCCCTCGAACTTGGCGGTGACGGTGTAGTATTCCTTCGCCAGCACCTTGCCGTTGCGGCGCGTGACGGCCACCCAGTAGGCAAAATCGTGCGAATTCGCTTCGGCTGCGGCGCCCTTGCCGAAGGCGAAGTCCACTTCCAGCTCGGCGGTCAGCGGATTGTCGCCGGTATAGCGGCAGAAGCTGCGCACATCGGTGATTTCGCCGGTGTAGCGGATATCGGTGTAGAGCTCGTCCGAACCGTCGCGGAATTCCACAATCCGGGAGGCATCATAGATCGATCCGACCGGCGGACAGGCACCGGCGTTCTGGCGGGTGTCGAGCGACTCGGCCAGGTCCTTGGTGCTGGAGCAGCCGGCCACCAGTGCCAGGGCGAGGATCGGTAGGATGATGCGCATGCGTTTCGCTGTCCTTCTTGGCCAGAAACTCTGGGCTTATCTCTGGGCGTATCTCTTGGCTTGGCGGCCCGGCGGCCCCATCTGAACTTGCCCGGCCTGTGTTAAAGGGCTACGCGCCCCCGTGCAACGCCGCTAAGGCAGGTAGGTCGCCAAGGCAACCGGAGACGAGATGAAATGACGGAAAGGCGCCCGCTTACAATCCGCCTCGCCGCCCCGAGAGGCTTCTGCGCCGGGGTGGATCGTGCCATCCAGATCGTCGAGGAAGCGCTGGGGAAATGGGGCGCCCCGGTCTATGTGCGCCACGAGATCGTCCACAATGCCCATGTCGTCTCCCGTCTGGAGGAAATGGGCGCCATTTTCGTCGAAGAACTGGACGAATGCCCGGAAGACCGCCCGGTCATCTTTTCCGCCCATGGCGTGCCGAAATCGGTGCCGGCGGAGGCCCAGTCCCGCAACATGATCTATGTCGATGCGACCTGCCCGCTGGTCTCCAAGGTACACGTCGAAGCCGAACGCCATGACCGCGAGGGCCGCGAGATCGTGCTGATCGGCCATGCCGGACACCCGGAAGTCATCGGCACGATGGGCCAGCTGCCGCCCGGCCGCATCCATTTGATCGAGACGGTCGAGGATGCCGAGGCCTTCCAGCCGATGGACCCGGCAAACCTCGCCTTCGTCACCCAGACCACGCTCAGCGTGGACGACACAGCCGACATCGTGGCGACGCTTCAAAGGCGGTTCCCGGGCATCTCGACCCCGCACAAGGAAGACATCTGCTACGCCACCACCAACCGCCAGGAAGCGGTGAAAGTGATCGGCGAAGGCACGGGTCTCGTCCTCGTCATCGGCGCGGAAACCAGCTCCAACTCGAAACGCCTCGTCGAAGTCGCCCTGCGCGCAGGCGCCGCGCGGGCCGAACTGGTCGCCAGCGCCGACGATATCGACTGGGACTGGTTCGATGGCGTCACCATCCTCGGCCTCACCGCAGGAGCGAGCGCGCCGGAAGACCTGGTGCAGGGCGTGATCGCGTCCTGCCGGTCCCGGTTTGACGTAACCGTCCAGAACATCGAGACCGCCCGCGAAACGGTGACCTTCAAGCTGCCGCGCGTCCTGACCGTATAAGACCCGACCCGCATGGCCCTGCCGCAGCTGATCCTCATTCCCGGCCGGCTCAATGATGACGGCCTGTGGCGCCATCAGGTCGCAGCCCTCGCCGATGTCTGCCGCCCGGTCGTGGCAGATGTGACACGCGGACGCTCCTTCGCGGAGCTGGCCGCGTCTGTGCTGTCCATGGCGGAGGACACATTCGCGCTCGCCGGCTTCTCCTTTGGCGGCATCGTCGCCATGGACATGGTGCGCCAGGCGCCGGAGCGGATCAGCCGGCTCGCTTTGCTCGATACGACCATGATGCCCGACACGCCGGAGACGCTCGCCGCACGGCGCAAGACGGCCGATATGGCAGAACGCTCGACGCGCTTCCATGGCTTCAGCGACCAGTTGGCCGGGGCCTATCTCTCCCCGCAGAACCGGGAGAATGCAGCATTGGTGGCCGAGATCCGTGCGATGACCGAACGTCTCGGCGCCGATGTCTTCGCCCGCCAGACCCGCCTGCCCCGCCCCGACAACCGGGATGCGCTGGCAGCGCTGGACTGCCCTGTGCTGGTCGCCTGCGGAGAAGAGGATATGCTCACCACGCCGAAAAGCCACCGCGAGATGGCCGCCCTGACACCGGGGGCCGATCTCGTCATGATCCCGAATGCCGGCCACATGACCCCGCTGGAACAGCCGGAGGCCATGACGCAGGCCCTGCGGAACTGGCTGGAAGCATAGAAACGGCCCCGCCGAACCTGTCCAAAATTTAACCTAAAAAAAATGACGCCTACGTCATTTTCCGTATTTTGCCCCTGTTTTTGAGGAGTTAGCGTTTCTCCAATCCGGCCAGTCCGCCCGTTCATGGCCGGCGATAAACTGGGAGAAATGCCATGAAAGTCCATCTCGTCGACGCCCCGCCCACCGATGTCCGCACCTTCGAGGATCCCGGTGAACTGGCAGACAAGCTGACGCCCGAAGACGTCGAAATCATCCGCGAAATCTTCAACACGCCGCTGACCGGCTCCTACAATTGGGACTATGAAAGCGCGAACGCGAAGATCCGCCGCCTTTATGAACTCGGAAAGCGTTTCAACTGGAACGCCGAGCTCGATGTCGACTGGGACGTGCCCTTCGACAAGAGCGAAGGCCCCTCGCAGGCCGGCCTCAATCCGCTGCACGATCATCCGATCTATCGCGCCATGAGCGACAATGAAAAGAATGAATATGCCTGGCGCTCGCAGGCACAGGTGCTGTCGCAATTCCTGCACGGTGAGCAAGGCGCCATGATGGTCGCCTCCCAGCTCGTCTCCTGCGCGCCGACCTATGACGCGAAACTCTATGCCTCCTCGCAGACGTTCGACGAGGCGCGCCATGTGGAAGTTTTCAACAAATACCTGCGCACGCGCTGCGGGGTGGAATATCCGATCAATCCGAGCCTCAAGCTGCTGCTCGACAAGATCCTGACCGATCCGCGCTGGGACCTGAAATTCATCGGCATGCAGGTGCTGGTCGAAGGGCTCGCGCTGGCCGCATTCCAGACCATGGCGCAGACGACGCGCGATCCGCTGCTGCGCCAGATCGTGACGTTGGTGATGCGTGACGAGGGCCGGCACGTCGCCTTCGGCGTCAACTATCTGGAAGACTGGATCAAGTCGCTGCCGGAAGAGGAAATCGAGGAACGCGCCCAGTTCGCCTATGAAGCCTGCGCCATCATGCGCGAACGGCTGTTCTCCACCGTGGTGGAGGAAGAGTTCGGCTTCGACCGCGAGGAAGCGCGCCGCGCCGCCATCGACTCAGCGGGCGGACAGGCCTTCCGCAATTTCCTCTTTGAGCGGATGATCCCGAACTTGAAACGGGTCGGCCTGCTGACCGAGAAAGTGAAGCCAAAGTTCGAGGCGCTCGGCGTGTTGCAGTATGAGAATGCGGCAACCGATGCGGAGATCGACTGGGCGGCGCTTGAGCGTCCGCTTGAAACCGGTCGGATCCAACCCGTCGCTGCCGAGTAGGATGGGGTTGCCTCGGAAGGCCGGGGACGCGCGCTGCCGCGTCCCCGGCTTTTTTCATCAGCCGGCATTGGAAGCTGTGCCGGACTGGCTGACGTACTGATCAACTTCCCGTTAGCGCGTATTGTGCCTGCCGGAGCCATTCCCACGTCGTCCCTCCAAGAGGAGGATGAGAGTATGGCGCCCCTGACCCTGATCAGCCACAAGCTTTGCCCCTATGTGCAACGCGCCGCTATTTCCCTTGCCGAAAAAGGCATCCCGTTCGAGCGTATCGATATCGACCTTTCCAACAAGCCGGACTGGTTTCTGGATATGTCGCCGCTGGGCAAGGTGCCGCTCCTGAAGGTCGGCACCGGCGACGACGAAGCGGTGATCTTCGAATCCGCCGTGATCCTCGAATATCTCGAAGAGACCCAGCCGAACCCGCTATATCCTTCCGAACCGCTGGAACGCGCACGCCAGCGCGGCTGGATGGAATTCGGCTCTGCCATTCTGTCCGGCATATCCCGTCTCTACAACGCGCAAGACGAAGCAGCCTTGGACAAGGAAGCGCACGCGCTGAGAACGAGCCTCGAACGCCTGGAAGCGGAACGCGCCAGCCGTCCGGATGGACCCTATTTCAACGGCGGGACGTTCGGGCTGGTCGACGCTGTCTATGGCCCGGTCTTCCGGTACTTCGACACATTCGAGGCGCAGGCAGGCCTGTCGCTGATGGACGGCCTTCCGGCGCTGGCCGAATGGCGCGCAGGCCTTGCTGCCCGCACTTCGGTGCGCGGCGCGGTGCGTGCGGATTATCCGGAGTTGCTGACGGAGTTTCTGCGGAACCGCAACTCCCACATCAGCCGGATGATCGAGCATGCAGCTGACGAGGCAATGGCAGGCAACTAGCGGGGGGGTCGATCAGCCCGCGTTCGAAACGCCCCACATGACGGCAAACGCTGCGGCGACCGCAATGGTGAGGCGCAGCCAGGAAAGCCTTGCATCGCTTAAGGAAGCATCGCCAAAGTCTTCACTGGCCCGGCGGCCGGTGACCATCGGGCGGACGAGATTGTCCTTGAAGAAGAACAGGTAAGTGACAATAGCCGCAACGTGCAGTCCGATCAGGGCCAGCAGGACGTTGAAGCTAATCTCGTGAATCTCCGCCGCCTGGCGCCCGGCCTCGAACGAGACGAGCGACGCCAGCGGGCCGGATTCCAGACCGTCCACATCCACCGCGAAGAGGCCCGTGCCCACCTGCACGAACAGCGCCGCCAGAATGGCAATGACGCTGAGCGTGCCCATGGGATTGTGCCCGAAGCTCGGCTTGTGGACGCCTCTGCGCAGGTTCCGGATGTAGCCGAGGATGGCGGCCGGGCCGATGCGCCAGCTGCCGAACCGGGCCGTCTGCGGACCGATCAGCCCCCAGACGATCCGGAAGGCAAGCAGGCCGACAAGGATCATGCCCATCCGCCTGTGCCAGTCCATCACGCCATTCTCCGCCGTCCACCACATAGCAGCGACGAGAAGGACAGCGGACCAGTGGAACAGGCGCAGGGCCCCGTCCCAGACGAGGATGCGCGTGCTGCCGGCCATGACGGATCAATCGTCCGCGCGGAAGGTTTCGTGGCAGGACTTGCAGGTGCCGCCAGTCGTGGCGAAGGCAGGGCCGATAACAGCCAGATCACCAGTCTCCGCGGCCGTTGCCAGAGCGCCTGCTGCCATCTGGAAGTTGGAGACTTTCTCGGTGAAGAGGTCCGGCTGTTCCCAGATGGCCGCCAGCGCATCGGTCTTCACGCCGGAGTCCGGACCGGTGCCGGCCGGGAACCAGTCTGCCATACCTTCTGATTCCACCGGCACGCTGGCAGCAGCCGCCTGGATGGCGGCCATGTCCGGCTCACTGGCTTTCAGCTCGTCGCTGATCGTCTTGAACGCCTTGCCCATTTTCTTCAGCTGGCCCTGGCGCAGCTCGATCTGCTCCTTCGGCGTCATGCCGTTGTCGAGCACGACTTCTTCAGCCGCCGGCGCGGCGGTGTCTGCTGCTGGCGCGCTGCTGTCGCTGCCGCCGCAAGCGGCGAGCAGGGAAACGCCGGCAATCGCGGCGACGGCAAAGGTGGTTTGACGAATCTTCATTAAAGTCTCCATGGGCTTTACCTAGCGGACGGTAAGCGAAGCCCCGGTGCGGTGCAATCGAAACCGGACCTGCATGCGGCAAAGCGAACCGGATGCCTATGAACGGCGCACCGGCTTTTTGCCGCGTGCAGCCGAATGTTCAAATCTGCCGGACAATCTGTCATAAGCTCGGCCCATGACCACACGTATCGCCGCCTTCTACCTGTTCTTCCCGTTCCCCACATTCGAGGCCGCGCGCGAGCCGCTGCGAGCCACGCTGGAGGCGGCCGGTGTCAAAGGCACCGTGCTGCTGGCCGCCGAAGGCGTGAACGGCACCATCGCCGCCAGCCCCGAAGGCATCGATACGGCGCTCGCCGCGCTGCGTGCCCTGCCAGGAGCCGAGGCGCTGGAGGCGAAATTCTCCGAAGCGGACGAGAACCCGTTCCTGCGCCTGAAAGTGCGCCTGAAGCAGGAAATCGTCACAATGGGCGTACCGGGCACGGACCCGAATGCCCTCGTCGGCACCTATGTCGCGCCGGACGCGTGGAATGCGCTGATCAGTGACCCGGAGACGGTGTTGATCGATACGCGCAACGACTATGAGTACGCCATCGGCACGTTCGAGGGCGCCATCGACCCGGAGACGAAGACCTTCCGTGAATTTCCGGAATGGTTCCGTGCCTTCCGCGAAAAACTCGAAGCCGAAGGCCGCAAGCCGAAGATCGCCATGTTCTGCACCGGCGGCATCCGCTGCGAGAAAGCGACAAGCTTCGTGAAGGCTGAAGGCATCGACGACGTCTACCATCTGCACGGCGGCATCCTGAAATACCTGGAAGAGGTTCCTGAAGAAGAAAGCCTGTGGCGCGGCGAATGTTTCGTGTTCGACGAGCGCGTCTCGGTGAAGCACGATCTGACGCCCGGCGACTATGACATGTGCCACGCCTGCAAGCGGCCGATCACCGAGGACGACAAGAAGGGCAATGCCTATGTGCCCGGCGTGTCCTGCCCGCACTGTATCGACGAAATGACGCTGGACCAGAAGCGCCGCTTCGCCGAGCGCCAGAAGCAGATCAACCTCGCGCGCGAACGCGGCGAGGCGCATATGGGCCCCGACGCTGCCGCCGTCGCCGCCCGCCGCCGCGAAGAAGCTCTGGAGGCAAAAGAGGCAGAGGCTGAGGCTGCCGGAACCGAAGATGCTTGAGGGCAGCTGTCTCTGCGGCGCGGTGCGCTACGAAGTGACCGCCGATCCTGGCCCGATCATCCACTGCCATTGCCACACCTGCCGCAAGGCGCACGGCGCGGCGTTTTCCTCCGTCATGCCGGTCGCGCGGGACGCGTTCCGCTGGACGGCAGGCGAAGAGGCGCTGAACCGGTTTGAATCGAGCACGGGCAAATTCCGCCACTTCTGCACCAAATGCGGATCTCAGATCATGGCGGAGCGGGTGAACCAGCCTGTCGTGCTGTTGCGGCTCGGCTGCCTCGACACAGAGATCGAAGGCAATCCGCTGGGCCATATCTGGCGGTCTGATTGCGCCAGCTGGTACGACCCGAAAGATGCTCTTCCGGAATACCCGGAAGGCTTTCCCGCGAAGTGATGCCGGACCCAGCCGCACCGATCCTATACACGTTCCGCCGCTGTCCTTATGCCATGCGCGCGCGGCTAGCCCTGTCGGTGGCGCAGCTGGACATTCGCGTGCGGGAGGTGGTGCTGCGCGACAAGCCGGCGGCGATGCTGAAGGCGAGCCCCAAAGGCACTGTGCCCGTGCTGGTGCTGCCAAACGGCGAGGTGGTCGACGAAAGCCTCGACGTGATGCGCTGGGCGCTGGCTGAGGCGGATCCCAAAGGCTGGCTCAGCGCCGATGCGGCGGAGACCGACGCGCTGATCGCCCAGAATGACGGGCCGTTCAAACGCGCGCTCGACCGTTACAAATACCCGAACCGGTATGAGGATGAGGGCGCAGACCCGGTGGAGAACCGCGACGCGGGGCTGGCCATCCTCGAGAGCCTGTCGGAGCAGATCGCGGACCATGGCGGGCAGCTCTTCGGCCCGGCGCCGACGCTGGCTGACATGGCCATCTTCCCCTTCGTGCGCCAGTTCGCCCACATCGACCTGGACTGGTGGGAGACCGCCGCGCCCGGCCCGGTCAAAACCTGGCTGGCCGGGCACAAGGACAGTGCCCGCTTCCGCGCCATCATGGCGAAATATCCGCAATGGGCGCCCGGCGCGGCCGAGCCCGCGCTTCCTGTTGCCGGATAAGCTGCACCCGCCCGCTTTTGCCCCCTTGCAAAATCCGCCGCGGGGCGTAAACAGCCCGTTCTTCGGCGCGGAGTGTAGCTCAGCCTGGTAGAGCACTGTCTTCGGGAGGCAGGGGCCGGAGGTTCGAATCCTCTCACTCCGACCATTCTCAAATGGTGACGCGCAACCGCAGAAATCGATCCGGCGGATCGATTTCAGTTTGAGAATGACTGAAGCGCAAGCGAAAGCCTCGCCTGATCCGGTGGATCAAAAAGAGGAAAGATATGCGCGCCGCGCAAGCAGGCGCTCTTACTGCCTCACCCCCCGATCCCCGATTGACAGACCGCCCCGGACCGGACTATTGGCCCCCGCAAGGTCCTGAGCACCTGCCGCCTGCAGACGTCTCGTCACGGTGAAGCTCTTTCAAGACATCTATCCCTCACCCTCGATGCATTTCGACGGTGGGTAATGCAGGCCCCCATCCCAGTCGGAATGCCTCCATTGAGGAGTGTGTGATGTCTTCACGACCATCGCCCGACAATCGTTTCCTGCATCTGCCACCCGGCCGGGTGTTTGTGCTCAACGCGCTGCCCATGATGCTGATCATGCTGATGAACGGGCTGCTCAACATTATCGATGCGGCCTTCCTGGGCCATTTCGTCGGCACGGAAGCGATGACGGCCATTGGCCTCGTCTTTCCCGCCGTCATGGTGCTGATCGCGCTGACGAACCTGGTCAGCGGCGGCATGTCCAGCCTGCTCGCCCGCCAATTAGGCGCAGGCGATACCGACGGCGCCGGGGCAACCGTCGCCCGCGCCCATGGCCTGGCCCTTTCCATCGCAGCTTTTGTGATGATCGCCTTTCTCGGCGGCGGACGCGTGGTAGCGGACCAGCTTTCCGCGTCCGATCCGGCCATCGCCGGCATGGCATACACCTATATGGCGATCACCGTGTTTGCGGTGCCCGTTCAGTTTGCCCTCGGTCTGCATGCGGACATCTGGCGGAACGAAGGCCGGGCCGGGCTCGTCGCCCTGTTGTCCGTCGGCGTGACGCTCGCGAACATTGCGTTGAACTATGTGCTGATCGGCATGATGGAGTTCGGCGTGGCAGGCTCTGCCTGGGGCACCGTGCTGGCGCAGGTCTTCGGGCTTTTCCTACTCGTGTTGCTGCGCGGACGCGGGCAAGACGCGGTGCCGTTGTCTGCCTTGCGCCGCCATCGCTGGACTGGGAGATGGGGCACGCTCGCCGGGCTCGGCGCGCCGCTCAGCCTCAGCTTCATCGGCATCGCGCTTGTGTCTTCGTGCGTCATCCTCGCGCTGCGCCTGACGGCCGGTGCAGGCTATGCGGACACGATCGCCGCCTATGGCATCGTGACCCGCGTGCTCGGTTTTGCCTTCCTGCCCAGCATGGCCATCGCGCTGGCCCTGCAAAGCATCGCCGGGAACAATTGGGGCGCAGGCCTGCATGACCGGGTACGGCGTGTCCTCAAGATCGCCATGCTGACCGCCCTGGTCTATGGCATGTGCGTGGAAGTGTTGTTCCTGGCAGGCGGACACATCATAGGCGCGGCGTTCATCGGCAATCCGAAAATCATTGAGCTTGTGGCAGACATTCTGCGGCCCATGGGCGTGTTCTACATGTTTTCCGGACCAGTCCTGTCGCTGGCGATGTACTTCCAGGCCATTGGATTACCGCAGAAGGCGGGCCTGCTGACCTTGTCCAAAGCCTTCGTCCTGTTGCCCGCCATGATCGCGGCATTCGCTGTGGTGAAAGGCGCACAGGCGATCTGGTTCGCGTTTCCGGTGTCGGATGCGCTGGCCCTGGTCATGGCGACGGTATTGGCCATTCCGGTGTTCAAAGCCGCGCAGCAGCAAGCCGTCTTCAGCCCGGCACAATAGGAAAAGGCGGGCCGGGAGAACCGGCCCGCCTTTATATCTTTGCTGCGATGCCTAGCCCTTCAGGATCGCGCGGACGGCGTTCAGGGCGTCTTCGGCTTTCGAGCCATCCGGGCCGCCGGCCATGGCCATGTCGGGCCGGCCGCCGCCGCCCTTGCCGCCAACAGCTTCGGACGCGGCCTTGACCAAATCGACAGCGGAGAACTTATCCGTCAGGTCTTTTGTGACGCCCACGGCGACTCCGGCCTTGCCATCGGCCACGCCGACAAAGGCCACAATGCCGGAGCCGATCTGCGTCTTCGCTTCATCGACGAGGGCGCGCAGGTCTTTCCCGCCGACGCCCTCGGCCACGCGGGCCAGCAGCTTCACGCCATTGATCTCTTCCGGGCCAGCCGGGGTACCGCCACCGCCGCCCATCGCGAGCTTGCGTTTCGCTTCGGCCAGTTCGCGCTCAAGATTGCGCTTTTCCTCGCCCAGCGTGGCGACACGCTTCGGCAGGTCTTTCAGCGGCACTTTCAGACTGTCGGCAATGTCGGCGCCGATCTGGGCACGGCCTTTCAGGTAAGCGAGCGCTTCGGCGCCTGTGGCAGCCTCGATCCGGCGGACACCGGCGGACACGCCGCTTTCCGACGTGATGACGAACACGGCGATATCGCCAGCGCGTTCCACATGCGTGCCGCCGCAAAGCTCGACCGAATAGCGCCGGTCGTCGCCCGTTCCCATCGACAGCACACGGACTTCATCGCCGTATTTCTCGCCGAATAGCGCCAGTGCGCCTGCCTCGATGGCCTTCTCCGGTGACGTCACCTGAATGCCGGTCGGCATATTCGCACGGATCTGGGCGTTGACCTCGTCTTCCACGGCCTCGATCTCGGCCGCGCTGAGCGGGCCGCCATGCGAGAAGTCGAAGCGCAGGCGATCGGCCTCCACGAGGGAGCCCTTCTGCGTGACATGCTCGCCCAGCACCTTGCGCAGGGCGGCGTGCATCAGGTGCGTCGCCGAATGGTTCGCCATCACGGCCTTGCGGCGGACGGCATCGACATGCAGCTGCGCCTTGGCGCCGGTCTTCGCAGTACCAGATACGAGCTCGCCGATATGAACATGCACGTCACCGGCGCGTTTCTGCACGTCGCGCACGATAAAGCGCGCGCCGCCCTCGAAGACGATCTCGCCATGGTCACCCGCCTGGCCGCCGGATTCGGCGTAGAACGGTGTCGTGTCGAAGACGAGTTCTGCCGGGCCGGGCGACAGCGTGTCGGCCAGCGCCCCGCCAGCCGCAATCGCAACGAGCTTGCCGGAACCTTCCATATTGCCATAGCCTGTGAATTTTGTGGCACCGGCCTTGTCGCGGACGCGGAACCAGATTTCATCCGTTGCCTGATCGCCGGACGCAAAGCCGGCTGCGCGGCTGCCTTCGCGCTGCACTTCCATGGCAGCATCGAACGCATCGACATCGACCGTCATGCCGCGGGCGCGCAGGATGTCCTGCGTGAGATCCAGCGGGAAGCCATAAGTGTCGTACAGTTTGAAGGCGGTCTCGCCCGGCAGGGCGGCGCCTGCCTTCAGCGTTTCGGTTTCTTTCTCCAGCAGCGACAAGCCATTGCCCAGCGTGCGCTGGAAGCGGGCCTCTTCCTGTTCCAGGGCAGCTTCGATGGCGGCCTTGGCGCGGCCGAGCTCCGGATAGGCTTCGCCCATTTCGCTGATCAGGGCCGGGGTCAGCTTATGCATCACCGGCTCGCGCGCGCCCAGCAAGTGGCCGTGGCGCATGGCGCGGCGCATGATGCGGCGCAGAACGTAGCCGCGGCCTTCATTCGACGGCAGAACGCCGTCGGCGATCAGGAAGGCGGACGTTCGCAGATGGTCCGCAATGACGCGGAAGGAGGCCAGCTTGTCGCCCGCCGCCTTTGTTCCATAAACGCTTTCTTCCGCTTCGATCAGGCTACGGAACAGGTCGATTTCGTAATTATTGTGAACGTGCTGCAGCACGGCGGAAATCCGCTCCAGGCCCATGCCGGTGTCGATGGACGGTTTCGGCAGGTTTTCGCGCTTGCCGCCAGCCAGCTGGTTGAACTGCATGAAGACGAGGTTCCAGATCTCGATGAACCGGTCACCATCCTCATCCGGGCTGCCAGGGGGGCCGCCGGGAATGTCTTCACCATGGTCGTAGAAGATTTCGGAGCATGGGCCGCACGGACCGGTATCGCCCATGGACCAGAAATTGTCCGAGGTGGAGATACGGATGATCCTGGAGTCGTCGAACCCGGCGACCTTTTTCCAGATAGCAGCGGCTTCGTCGTCCTCGGAATAGACCGTGACAAGCAGGCGCTTCGGATCGAGGCCGAATTCCTTCGTCACCATTTCCCAGGCGAAGGCGATGGCTTCGTCCTTGAAATAGTCGCCGAAGGAGAAATTCCCCAGCATCTCAAAGAAAGTGTGGTGGCGGGCCGTATAGCCGACATTGTCGAGGTCGTTGTGCTTGCCGCCGGCGCGGACGCATTTCTGCGAGGTCACTGCACGCAGGGAGTCCGGCGTCTCGGCCCCGGTGAAAATGTTCTTGAACGGCACCATGCCGGCATTCACGAACAGAAGGGTCGGATCGTTCTGCGGCACCAGCGGCGCAGACGCCCGGCGGGTGTGCCCGTGCTTCTCGAAATAGGCGAGAAAAGCTTCGCGGATCTGGTTTACGCTGGTCATATGATCTCAGGGTCCTCGGCGTATAAAATTGTCCCGAAACGCCGAATCCGGCGCGGGGCCTTTACGCGCGATATAAAGGCCCCTTTGCCGCACGCCAAGATTGGCGCACCACAAAGGGGCCAGTTTGCCGGACGAGAGAGTGGAAACCGGCCCTGAGAGGACGCTTTCTGCAGGGAAAACGCGAGAGAGCGGGCCGGTCAGCCCCGATCAGCCCTCGGCAGCATCCGGTGTATCGTCTTCTTCTGAGTTCTCCATGCCGGCCGAGAGCAGCTCATCGGCGAGCAGGCCGGCATTGCGACGGACGGCATCTTCGATTTCGTCCGCAATGGCCGGGTTCTCCTTCAGGAACTGGCGAGTTTTCTCACGGCCCTGGCCGATCCGCTCTCCATTGTAGGAATACCAGGAGCCGGATTTCTCGATCACGTCGGCTTTCACGCCGAGATCGATCAGTTCACCCGTCTTGGAGATCCCTTCGCCATAGAGGATATCGAACTCGACCTGCCGGAAAGGCGGGGCCACCTTGTTCTTCACCACTTTGACGCGGGTCTGGTTGCCGATCACTTCGTCCCGGTCCTTGATCGCGCCGATGCGGCGGATGTCGAGGCGGACGGAGGCGTAGAATTTCAGCGCGTTACCGCCGGTCGTGGTTTCCGGACTGCCGAACATGACGCCGATCTTCATCCGGATCTGGTTGATGAAGATCACCATGCATTTCGACTTGGAAATCGAACCCGTCAGCTTGCGCAGCGCCTGGCTCATCAGGCGGGCCTGCAGGCCAGGCAGCGAGTCGCCCATTTCACCTTCCAGTTCGGCGCGCGGCGTGAGGGCCGCCACGGAGTCGATGACCAGAAGGTCCACCGCGCCGGACCGTACCAGCGTGTCGGCGATTTCAAGCGCCTGCTCACCCGTGTCCGGCTGCGAGATCAGGAGATCGTCCAGGTCCACACCGAGCTTGGCAGCATAGACCGGGTCCAGCGCGTGTTCGGCGTCGATAAAGGCGCACACACCGCCATTCTTCTGCGCTTCGGCCACGCTGTGCAGCGACAGGGTCGTCTTGCCCGAGCTTTCCGGGCCGTAGATCTCGATGATGCGGCCTTTCGGCAGGCCGCCAATGCCGAGGGCGATGTCCAGCCCGAGCGAACCCGTTGAAACGGCTTCGACATCCATGGCCTTCTTGTCACCGAGGCGCATGACCGAGCCCTTGCCAAAGGACCGTTCAATATTGCTGAGCGCCGTTTCGAGAGCCTTCTGCTTGTCCACGCCGGTTTCCTTGTCCACGAGTTGCAGCGCTGGTTTCGCCATGAGTCGTCTCCTTTGGTCCACTATGGGGGTGTTTTTGGCAAGGCCCCCCGGTCGCCTCATCTGAATCGTGTGTACCACGTTTGTTCTGCGGAACAAACAGGAAACTTCCTGCAGGCTGCTCTTTTCTTTCAAGCGGCTTTCAGGCATGCTCCTGCCCATGCTTAAACGATCCAGCCAACCCGCCGGCGAAGCCCGCCTCCGCTATCTCGATGCCGACATCGAAGTGCTCGCACCGGGCGATTATGTTATCTGCGCCGTTACCAGCCGGAAAATCCCGGTCCAGGCCCTGCGCTATTGGAGTGTCGACCGGCAGGAAGCCTATTGGGATGCGGACGCCGCCTCATCCCGCATGGTCCCGGCGAAGGACTGATGCACGCATGATGCGTGACATGCTCCTGATGGTGGTGATGTGCACAGGTGCATGCCTCGCTGCGCCGATGGCTGGAGCCGAAACAGCCGTCACACCTCCTCCGGCACCCCAGGAAAGTTGCGACGGTGCGCTGACTCAGGGCGGGCTCATCATCTGCCATGGCGCGCCAGGCACCGTGTTCACGGTCGCGGGCCGGAAATTGACCGCCGGGAAATCAGGCTCTGCCCAATTCGGTATCGCGACCGACGCGCCTTCGGTGATCGGCTGGTCATCGGACACAGGCGCGTTCGGCGATCTGGCCATTGAAACGCGCCATGACGATTTCCGCACAATCAAGGGCTTTGACTGCGACAAGGTCGATGCGCGCAGCGAAGAACAAAAAGCCCATGCCGCCCGCTCCTGGGTGAAGAAGCAGGACGCGTTCGCGACGTTCAATGACGGTCCCGGCGCCCTGACGGGCTTTATCAAACCCGCTGACGCACCGGCTTCATCGCCCTTCGGCCCGACGCGGAAATATATCGGCGTCAGCAAGGTAACCGGCGAGCCGTGCGAATCCGTCTCCGTCCATCAGGGCTATGACATGGCCGCACCGGTCGGCACGCCAATCGTGGCTCCGGCCGCCGGTACGGTGATCCTCGCCGATCCCGACCTCTACTATGAGGGCGGCGCGATCTTCCTCGACCATGGCCATGGCCTCGTCTCGGTGTTCATGCACCTGTCGGAAGTGGACGTGGAAGCAGGCGACACGGTCGCGCGCGGCGACCTGCTGGCAAAATCCGGCAACACCGGCCGCACCACGGGCCCGCACCTGCACTGGGCCGTGAAGTGGCGCAATCCGGAAGCGAGCAACCGGGGCGGCGATTTCTATATCGACCCGGCCCTATTGCTGGACCTGCCGGTCACCGACTAGGCCGACAGCCCTTCCGCCTGAAGAAATTCTGCAAATGCCAGCGTCGTGCGGTCTTCATAGAGATTGCCGACCACCTGCATGCCTGTCGGCAAGCCTTCCGATGTGCGCGCCAGTGGTACGGCAGTCGACGGCAGGCCAGGAAAAGTCGCCAGCCCCGCCCACATCAGCTGCGTCGCATAGGGCACGGCCTGCCCGTTTACGATCACTGACCGCTTGCTCCAGTCCGGTTCGTCCGTATGCGGGAACGCCGCCGTGCTGAAGGCGGGCGACAAGACAAGATCAATGTCGCGGAAAAAGTTTGCCCATTGGCGCTGAAGATTCAACTGGGCGTCCAGCAGGTTCATGTAGGTGTGCGCATCGATGGGCCGGGCGTCGGGCGTGCCGCGCATGATCGCAGTATTCAGCAGTCGTAGATAGTCTTCATGCACGCTGGCAAAGTCCGGTAGGCCATGCACCTTGCGGATAACCGTGGCGCCGAGTTTCTCCAGCGCGCCCGCGAGCGTTTCAATCGGGGCGGCGACTTCGTCATCGACGGGCGGCATGTCGTCCGCCGAGAGGACGAGTACACGAAAGGCCTTCAACGAGCTGTGCCGAGCTGCAGGCAGGTCCAGCTTCCAGCCGGTATTCAGGGGTCCGGCGACAACTTCCAGCGCGGCTTTCAGATCCGCCGCGCTGCGGGCCATCGGGCCGACCACCGCCAGTGGCACATCCACACCATCCGTACCCGGCACGTTATGCCCCTTCAACGGTACGATGCCATAGGTCGGCTTGTGTCCCCATACGCCGCAGAAGTCTGAAGGGAAGCGGATCGACCCGCCGATGTCCGAGCCAAGCTCCAGCGGCACCATGCCGGAGGCAAGCGCCGCGGCTGATCCGCCGGAAGACCCGCCTGGCGTACGGCTGTGGTCATAGGGATTCACCGTGCGGCCATAAACCGGGTTCACACTCTGCCAGTCTGCCAGCGCTACTGGCACGTTCGTCTTACCGAGGATCACGGCGCCTGCCGCCTTCAGCCGGGCGATGGGTGGCGAATCTTCCTGCGGCTGGAAGTTCGCGAACATTTCGAAGCCCCAGGTCGTCGGCAGGCCCGCGACATCATTGGCTTCCTTCACCGTCATCGGCACACCCAGGAATGGCCGGGCGTCGTCTGCTGTGCGGCTTTCATCCACGGCCTTTGCGGCGGCGCGCGCACGGTCATAGTCCTTGACGACCACGGCGTTCAGCGGGCCGTTCTTCGCCTCGATCCGCTCGATGGCCGCCTCGCAGGCCTCTACCGCACTGATTTGACCGCTTCGAACCAGCGCAGCTGTGTCCAGCGCTGTGGCAGTTTCCAGATTCGTGTTTCCGCTGGCCATTCCGTGTCCTCCCGGCCCTTGACTATGCACTTCGCACGCAGAAGGCTCTTTTTGAGATTGGTTCTCATCAACCTTAGCATGGTGATCGGATGGTGCCATGCCAAAGTCGATGAGGCCAAAGCCAGAGGGTTCGGACGGAAGGGGGGCCGCGCCGTGAACACAATTGCCAGCGCCGTACGCGCATGGATCGAACGCGCGATTGCGGCCGCACCTGAAGGCCATGTTCCGCTGTTGATGCTGTCCGGTCCACAAGGGTCCGGTAAATCGACGGCACTGGCAAAGGCGACCGAAACGATATCCCTGCCCATTGCCGGTGCGAGTATAGACGATTTCTACCTGACCCACGCCGAACGGATGGAACTCGCCCGCCGCATCAGCCCCCTGTTCATGACGCGCGGACCGCCGGGCACGCACGATCTCACGCTGTTGGCCAAGACGGTCTCCACCTTGCGTTCGGCCGTCTGCGAAACGGAAACCCTCCTGCCGGTGTTCAACAAGCTGAAGGATGACCGCACGCCAGTATCTGACTGGAACAGTTTCACCGGACGCCCGGCTGCCATCGTGATCGAAGGCTGGCTGATGGGAGCGGTGCCGGATGCCCGCGCGGCCATGGATGCGCCGCTCAACCCGGTCGAGGCGGAAGACCGCACAGGCGACTGGCGGCGGCATCAGGAATCGGCGCTGGCAGGGACCTATAGCGACCTTTGGGATGAGGCGGACGGCTTCTGCCATATCGTGCCACCAGACTTTGACTGCATCCTCGGCTGGCGCCTTCAGCAGGAAGCCGGGCTGTGGGCGGCCCGCGGCGAACCCATGCCGGACGAACGGCGCGACTGGGTCCGCCGCTTTGTCGAACACTACGAGCGCCTTACCCGGCGCATGCTGGCGGGCGGACGGCGCCCCGGCGCGGAGATCCACATCGACGAAGACCGGAAAGTCGTCAGAAATTCTGCTGGCTGAACATTTTCCGCATCATCAGGGCGGCCACCGGGAAGACCACCGCATAGCCGAGAATGCCAATATTACGCACCTGCATGTCGCCCGTCGCAACGCCGAGCAGGCCCAGCAGGGACAAGACTCCGGAGGCCAGCAATACCCGGCCCGTCCACAGGGACAATCCCGGAGACCGGAATACGCGCGAAGCGCTCAGCACCGACAGGGCGAAGAAGACATCCCATGCCAGAATGTCCGCCGCGTAGGCCACTGATGGCCAGCGGAAGGCAAACACACTGTCCCAGTTTCCCGGCAGGTCACGGCTGATAGTGAGGATCAGGAAATGGACGAGCGAGGTGACCGCCGCGCACATGGCCATGAACACCAGCGCACAGAGGCTGAAGAGCTTTTCCGCCTGCGGCACCGCTGAATGCAAAGCCGCCATCAGGATCACCAGGAGCGGCGCGATCAGCAGGATCAGGAGCTCCATCGCCGTGAAATACGGGTCTGGAATCGGCGCCTCCGCCGAAGGAAGCGCCGCGAGTCCTGCGGCCAGCACGATGGCATAGGCCAGCTGCAGGGCAAAGATCAGACCGGCCGCCAGACGACCGGCCCGGTTCATGGCATCAGCACCGTGGCGCCGGTGGTCTTGCCGCTTTCGAGGGCTTCGTGCGCCTTGCCGGCTTCCTTCATGTAAAAGCGCTGGCCGATGTCTGCGCCGAAAGTGCCGGTCTTCATGGCGGCAAACAGATGGCGTGCGCCGCGGGCCAGGTCTTCCGGAGACTCGATGAAGCTGAACAGGGACGGCCGGGTCAGGATCAGCGACCCACCGGCGGCTAAACGTCCCGGCGGCATCGGGTCTGCCGCGCCGGACGCGTTGCCGTAGGAAATCATCCAGCCGCGCTTCTTCAGGCTGGACAGCGAGGCTTCGAAGCTGCGCTTGCCGACGCTGTCGAGCGAGACATCGACGCCAACACCACCCGTCAGTTCACGAACTTTCTTTGCGACATCCTCGTATCCGACAATCGTGTCGCTCGCGCCCAGCTCTTCGGCCTTCTCGGCCTTCTCCGGTGTCGAGGTGACTGCGATCACACGCGCGCCGAGGCTGGCGGCCCATGGCGTCAGCACGGTGCCGACGCCTCCGACAGGCGCCCAGATCAGCACGGTATCGCGGTCGGTCACCGGGCGAATCTCGAACAACAGCATCCAGGCGGTCAGGCCTTTCAGAAGGACGGCCGCGCCGTCCTCTTCCGAAATCCCGTCCGGCAGTTTCACCATGCGGGCGGCGGGACCGGTGAAGTGCGTCGCGTAAGTGCCGGCGCCGAGATAGGCGACGCGGTCACCCGGTTTCACATTGGTGACGCCTTCGCCGACCGCCTCCACCGTGCCGGCCCCTTCGGAGCCCTGCACGAAGGGCAGCTTCACCGGGTAGAGCCCGGTGCGGTAATAGGTGTCGATGAAATTGAGGCCGGAGGCCGCCTGCTTGACCAGCGCTTCGCCGGGGCCCGGCTGGCGTGGTTCGAAGTGCTCCACCTTCAGCACGTCCGTGCCCCCGGTTTCGTGCATGATTATCCGGTAAGGCTCGTGCATGTCAGTGTCCTCCAGCTTTTGGCGCCTGTTTCCGCGCCTGAATGTTGAGCAGCTCCACCGCCAGCGAGAATGCAATAGCAAAGTAGAGATAGCCCCTCGGAATATGGAAGCCGAGACCGTCGGCCACAAGCGCCACCCCGACAAGAAGGATGAAGGCCAGCGCGAGCATCTTGGTCGTCGGGTGGTCTGCAATGAAATTTGCCAGAGGGGTGGCGGCGACGGCCATGACAAAGGTCGACAGGACGACGGCCCCGATCATCACCGGCAGCAGGTCCGTCATGCCGATAGCGGTGATCACACTGTCCAGCGAGAAGACAATGTTGATCACGAACAGCTGGATGACCACGCTGCTGAAGCTGCCCTGCGCCGTCGTTTCTTCGTGGCCGGTGCCCTCCACGGCGGTGTGGATTTCCTGCGTGCCTTTCCACAGAAGGAACAGACCGCCACCGAACAGGATGAGGTCCTTCAGCGTTACTTCTTCGACGTGATGCATGACCTCCGTGCTGCCGTTCGCCACGAAGACGGCCAGCGCATGCGGCAGGTGGAACAGAGGCGACTTGTCGAGCTGCAGGATCCAGAAGATCAGGCCCAGCATCGCGATGCGCAGCACCATGGCACCCCAGACGCCGATGCGGGTGGCCGTCCGCTTCTGGTCCCCCTTCAGCTTGCCGGTCGCGATGGACACGAACAGCAGATTGTCGATGCCCAGTACGATTTCCAGGAAGGTCAGGGTGGCAAGGCTGCCCCAGAAGGCCGGTGAAGCAAGTAATTCGGTCATGGGATTGGTCTCCGGAGGTAGCCGCCGTTCGCGGCAGTTGAACCGTGCTGCGCGGTGGAGCGCAAGCCCGACTCGCGATCTGTTCGGCCCATGGACCTGTTCGGAAACCTCATTTGCGGCGTGGATGAAGCCGGCCGTGGCCCTTGGGCCGGGCCGGTGACGGCAGCAGCCGTGATCCTTGATCCTGCCCAACCGATCGAAGGCCTGACGGATTCAAAAAAATTGTCCGAAGCAAAGCGCGAAGCCCTCGCTCCGCTGATCCGCGAACGGGCGATGGCCTGGTGTGTGGCGCATGCGAGCGTCGAGGAGATTGACCGGCTGAACATTCGCGAGGCGACTTTCCTTGTCATGCGGCGCGCGGTGGAAGGATTGCAGCACGCGCCGTCCCTCGCGCTGATCGACGGCAACGCCCTGCCCGGCGGTCTCACCTGCGATGCCCGCGCGATCGTGAAGGGCGACCTGAAGGAGCCTGCGATCTCCGCCGCTTCCATCCTCGCCAAGACCGTCCGCGACGCGTTGATGCAGGATCTGGACGCGGCGCATCCCGGCTATGGCCTTGCCCAGCACAAGGGCTATGGCACGGCAGCGCACGCCGAAGCGCTGACGCGTCTCGGCCCGGCGCCCTGCCACCGAATGAGCTTTGCCCCGGTGCGCAAGGCGAGCCTGTCAGCCTGACGCCCCGTCAGGCCTCCCCCGCGTCAGGGTTTGTCAGCCCTCAGCCTTCGAGGCATCTTCCATTTTGAAGGCCCGTCAGAGGCCGGATGGAGGAAACCGATGTTTTACGATCTTGTCATTGTGGGCGGCGGTATCGGCGGCAGCGCGCTGGCCACCGTCATGGCCCGGGCGGGGCGCAGCGTGCTGGTTCTGGAGAAATCCGAAGAATTCGAAGACCGCGTGCGCGGCGAATGGATTGCGCCCTGGGGCGTGGTGGAGACGAAACGCGTCGGCCTCTACGACACGCTGATCGCGGCGGGCGGGCATCATCTGTCGGAACACATCACTTATGACGAAAGCCTGCCGCCGGAACTGTGCGAGGCTTCGCCCCTGCCGTTGAACATGCTGATCCCGGATATTCCGGGTCCGCTCTGCATCGGCCATCCGCATCATTGCCAGACGCTCTACGATGCCGCCGCGGCGGCGGGCGCGACTTGCCTGCGGCCTGTGAACGTCGAGTCCGTCACGCTCGGCGAAGCGCCGTCTGTCACCTTCACGCATGACGGCAAGCAGCAGACGATTGAAGCCCGCCTGATCGTCGGCGCGGAAGGCCGGCAATCCATGGTGCGCGCCGCCGCCGGCATCCAGCTGCATCAGGACCGGCCGCACCACTGGTTCACCGGCCTGCTGGTCGAGAACGTTGAAGGCTGGGATCCGAAGCGGCAGGCCATCGGCACCGAGGGCGGCTTCGGCTTCCTCGCTTTCCCGCAGGGCGACGGTCGCGTGCGGGTCTATGGCGGCTATGCACTGGAAGAGAAAGGCCGCTTCGCGGGCGTAGAGGGCCCTGCACGGTTCCTCGAGGCATTCCGGATGGAATGCGCCCCACACAACGCCGCGCTCGCGGACGGTACGCCCGCGGGGCCGCTCTACTCTTATTTCAACAATGACAGCTGGACGGATGAACCGTTTGCCCAGGGCTGCGTGCTCATCGGAGATGCGGCGGGCTGGAACGACCCGATCAATGGCCTCGGCCTCTCGATCACCTATCGCGATGTGCGTATCGTGTCTGAGATCCTGAAGGAGACGCCAGACGGCGCCGCACCAGATTTCAGCTCTTATGCCGAAGAACGTGCAGAGCGCATGCGCCGGCTCCGCTTCGCAGGCCAACTGCAGGCCATCCTCGACATGGAGTTCGGGGAGACTGCCAAGGCCCGGCGCCTGTCCTATCACACGCGGAAAGCCGAGGATCCGAGCCTCGGCATTCACGGTATCGCCATCATGGCCGGACCCGAAACCGTGCCGCCGGAATTCTTTACCGAAGCCCACCGCGCCCGCGTGCTGGGCGAAGCTACGGAGACCGCCGCATGAGTTTCAGCATCGATGGTTTCAATGCCGGCTGGCTGGATGCCTGGAGCCGCAAGGATGTCGAGCGCCTCGTCAGCTTCTATTCGCCGGACACGGTCTACAAGGATCCGCAAACCGCCGGGGGCCTGCAGGGCCGGGACGAGCTGCGGACCTATCTGACGGGCCTCTTCGGCGCGACCCCGCCCATGGTCTACAAGCCTGACGAAACCTGGCCGATCCCCGGCGGCTATTGCGGCCGCTGGTATTGCCATATCGGCGAAGGCGGCAAGGACGGCCTGATGCGTGGGTTTGACCTCGTCATCATCGAAGACGGCCTGATCACGCACAACGAAGTCTACGTTCACCAGATGCCAGAGGGTTAACCGCCCATTAACCGTCTCAGCCGAGCTTCGCGGAATCGACGTGGAGGGACCCATGATCCTGTTGTTTGGCTGGCATACCTGGTGGGGCGAGTCCGGCCGGCCGTACCGATTCAATATTACGCTGACGCGCAAGGGCCTGCCGGATGAGGGCGGAATCTACATCTTTGTGCGCCGCCGCTTCGTGTTCTTCCTGGAGCCGCTGTATATCGGCAAGGCCACCAATTTCCGCTCGCGCCTGATCGGACATGAGCGCTGGTGGGAAGCGTGGTGGAAACGCGGGGCGACCGAACGCCATGTAATGGTTGTAAAAAAACCGGCCGACCGGGCGCGCGTTGAGGAAGACCTGATCCGGAATTACCAGCCGCGGATGAACGATATCCTGATCCCGCGCGGGGCCAACGACGCGCCGAACAACAAGCGCCTGCGCCGCTGGTGGAAAATCAAGCGCTGGTTCCGGATTCCGTTCCTCACCTAGACCGCAGGCGAGACCTTCACAGTCTGCCTGATCAGGCTGCAGGGTGACGAGGTAGACAGGAAAGCGATGTCCGCAGCATCGCGCCCGACACCAATCAGGACCAGATTTTCCACCGGCACCAGCCCGGTTGGATCGACGAGCCACCAGGCGTTCTCAAGATACACCTCGAACACCGCATGGAAATCCTGCGGCTCGAGCCCCATCGCATAGGCGCTGACTGCGCGGGCCGGAATATTGAGCGCACGGCAAAGCGTGATGCCGAGATGGGTAAAGTCGCGGCAAACGCCTTTGCGCTCAACAAATGTGTGCTCGGCTGTCGTGTCGGAACTGCTGATGCCGAACGCATACTCGATGTTTTCGGAAAGCCAGTTCAGCACCGCCTGCACCATGGCGCCGCCCTGCGGGATCGTTCCGAACGTTCTCTCCGCGAATGAGATGAACCGGTCCGACGAACAATAGCGGCTGGGCAACAGGAAGACGAGCGCTTCGGTCGGAAGGTCCGGCCAGGCGTGCCGGGTCGCTCCGGATGGAAGGAGAGATCGCGTACCATTGTCGACAATCGCTTCGTACCGGATGCGTACATCGCCGGAGAACTCCCCCCGGAACCGGCGCTCGCCGCGAGCATCCGCCGGATCGAAGACCAGCTCTGGCAGCGGGTCGATCTCAAGGTTTTCCGATATGACGGCCTGGTCCGGTGAGGTCGCCGCATGAACCGAAACAACGGCCCCTGTCCCGGGCTGGAAAGAATAGCGCAGGTCTGACGACACGTGCAGCTTCATGAAAGCCTCCGGAATTGGAAACAAGTCTGATGGATCCCCTCATGACACAGCCCGGGCTTGCCGTCTTCCCGGGCTTGTGCATTGGCGCCCAGCCATGGCAAAGCTGCACGCCATGGCAGATGATGTGACCTCTTTCACGGGTGCGCCGCCGCTGTTCGCGGAGACGCCGGATTCGGTGAGCTTCAAGAAGCTGCGCAAGCGACTGGTGCGCGGCGCCCTTCAGGCGATCGACACCTATGGCATGGTTGACCGGCGCGCGGTGGAAAGCGGTGCCGCCTCCCGGCCGAAATGGCTGGTCTGCCTCTCCGGCGGCAAGGACAGCTATGGCCTCCTCGCCGTTCTGATGGACCTGCAATACCAGGGCGCCCTGCCCGTGGACCTGATCGCCTGCAACCTCGACCAGGGCCAGCCCGGCTTTCCCAAACACATCCTGCCGGAATGGCTGGAGAAGATAGACGCGCCCTACCGCATCGTGACCGAGGACACCTATTCCATTGTCACCGACAAGGTGCCCGAGGGGCGGACTTTCTGCTCCATGTGCTCGCGCCTGCGCCGGGGCATTCTCTACCGTATCGCGCGGGAGGAAGGCTGCGAGGCCATTGTGCTTGGCCACCACCGCGACGATGCGCTGGAGACCTTCATGATGAACTTCATCCATGGCGGCCGCCTCGGCGCGATGCCGCCGAAGCTGCTGAACGACGAGGGCGACGTCATGGTGCTCCGTCCCCTGATCACTGCGGCGGAGGAGGATCTTGAAAAGTTTTCAGTCGCGATGAATTTCCCGATCATCCCGTGCAATCTGTGCGGCAGCCAGGACGGCCTGCAGCGCGTGGCGATGAAACAGATGCTGACCGAATGGGAACGCAAGAAACCCGGCGTCCGCCAGGTGATGGCCCACGCCCTCGCCACCGTCCGGCCGAGCCATTTGCACGATCCGAAAGTCTTCGACTTCCTCGGCCTCGCCCCCGGTGGCGAAGGCGAGGACGACCCGAACGTGCCGTTCTGACGAACCGGTCTGCAAGGCCGGAGGCGATCACATCACCAATTCGTCTCCATCCGGCATCAGCGGGAAGTCTTCCTTGGGCAAAAGTTGGAAATGGGTACCCGTTCTTGACGCGGCCAATATGCGGTCGCAGCGAAATGTGCGCGGCGCCTTCCGCAAATGGTCAAATCCGACGACGTACCAGACCGGGTATTTCAGCAGAAGGTAGTGCGGTTCGATGATCCGTTTGGACGTCTCATCATCCTCTCTCTGATATCGTATCTCTAGCATCTCCTGATCGGTGAACGCCTGATGCAAGGCCTGAACGACCGGCTTCGGCGGCGATGCGGTCCCCGCCTGGACATAGGTCGACGCCGTAACCCCCACGAGGATGCGAGATTTCAGGTGCTCCACCGTGTCGCGTTTTGCCGGTGAAAAGGAGGCCACCAATTGCCGCCTGACCGAGTCCAGATTCGCCAGAAACATGGGCGATTTCATTTGCTCTGCGACGGCGAGGCTGATCAGAAGGTCGACTGCCTCCGAATAGGCCAGGTTGATCCGACCAACACCCCAGTTGCGGTCCAGCCGGACACCTCCGCCCCTTCCGCGGTCGGCGTCGATCTGCATGCCCTGGTCCCGCATGAGGGAAAGATCTCGCGAGATCGTTCGCTCGCTGACCCCGAACTGGCGTGCCAGATCGCTGACCGTGCAATGCGCGTCCTGCTTCAGCCGGACGGCCAGCAATTCCATCCTCCTCAACCTGCCTGTCGTGTTCGTCCGCGCCATCTAAGAAATAGGACATAAAATGTCGTATTTATCAATAAGAGGTGGACACACCAGGAACCAGGCCGGTGACATCCTGTCATCGGCGCACAGGAGATCCCGCCATGAAAATGAACTATGTCGTTCTCGGAACAAACAACATGACCGCCTCCACGAAGTTTTACGATGCGCTCTTCGTGCCGTCCGGCCTGAAGCGTGTCTCCCCGTCAGACAGGATGACCTACTGGCTGGGTGAGGATTTTGCATTTGCGGCGGCGCTGCCCTTTGACGAGAAGCCTGCCACCAATGGGAATGGAACCATGGTGGGCTTCTGTGTCGGAACCGCCAAAGCGGTCAGACAATTTCATGAACGGGCCATTGACCTCGGCGGCACCTGCGAAGGTGCGCCGGGCCAGCGTGGACCGCGTTACTCCGCCTATGTCAGAGACCTTGATGGAAACAAGCTGTGCTTTTCCGACTGACCCCCTGCGGGGGAACCGGACGTTAGAGGCCGTGAGCCTGCCCTCGCCCGCACAAACTGCCAAAGCGGCGGCGGACCTTTAGCGCGAACCAGTTACGCGCATGCGATCTTTGTATCCCATGCGCCCCTCTTGCTCGCGCACCCGGCCCGCATAAAACGAAAACTGCTCCATCACATGCCAGAAGCTGGCCATGAGGTGCGGGCGCTCCCGAAGGGGGCCTGTATAGTGAACGGTACACAGACACAGGTCTTCGCTCTCGGGGTCCCTGCGGCAAGAAATGTCAAACGGACCCCAGTCAACGCGTGACAGGATGACCTCGCGCAGGCTGTCCGGGCTTATCGGCCACTGGCATTCAAACGCCGCAGTCCGCAGGTCATCTGCACTTGTGCGCGATGACTCACTGCGCGCTGAAACTGGCCGAGCCGGCAAAACTTGAACAATACCGTACACCAATCTTTTGGCTCCTTCCATTTTGTCTGTAACCGGAAGGTGGACGCAAGGACACGATAAGTAAAATCGAATGAAACTGAATTCTGGTTAGGTTTTTCCTTTCACCGATTTTCCTGCCTGCGGCAAAAGATCCGCCGCCACATCCCGGAAAACCAGTCCCAGTTTCTGGATGTTTTGCTCAAGAGGAGACCCGGACCGCCACACCAGGCTGATCTGGCGGCGCGCCAGGGGATGATCGATTGGACGAACAATCTGGTCCGGGTCTTTGCTTGCCTCCATCACGGCATAAAGACTGGGAACAATTGCAATGCCTGCGCCCATGCCTGCCATCTGCCGGATCGCGTCAAGCGAGGTGCCTTCGTATTCCGTCGACACATGGGCGCCTGCTGCTTCGGCCAGTTTCTGCACCACCGTACTGAGGCGGTGACCATACCCCAGACTGAGCACTTCCCGGCCCTTGAGCGCCGAAAGCTTCAGCGCCCCGTCTCCTCCGCCGATCGGATCGTCCGATGCTGTACAGACATAGAGCTGCTCATCGAAGAGCTGCATGGACTCTGAATTCAGATGATCCTCAGCCGTCGAAATGATCATGTCGAGCCGGCCGTCATTGAGTTTTTCATCAAGGTCGATCGTCCGCTCTTCCCGGACGCCCAGTCGGAGATCCGGGTAGAGCTGGTGCAGCTCCCGAACGGCGCTCGGCAACAGATAAGGCCCGATGGTCGGCAATGTGCCGAGCCTGTAGCGCCCCGCGAGGTCACCGGCGACCTGCCGTGCAACCGTTTTCAGGTCTTCCACCTGAGTCAGGACAATCCGTGCGCGGCGCACGACTTCCGCCCCTGCCGGTGTGAGCACGGCACCGGTCCGGGCGCGTTCGATCAGTGTCACGCCCAGCTGCGCTTCTGCATCCGAAATCTGCTCGGAAAGGCTGGGCTGGCTGACGCCCAATTGAAATGCGGCATCCCGGAACCGGCCCGATTCCGCGACGGCGACAATGTATTGGAGCTGGCGAAGGGTTGGCCTCATACTTCGGAAAAACCTATCAGATAAAAAGATACATTCGATTTGAGCTATCGCGGATATGGCCTCATATCCGGTGCATCGCAAGAGCCAAAAGGAGACAAATCAAATGTATCGACTGACCGACGACCTCTGGACGGGGAGCCAGATTGGCCCGGCAAGTCCGGGCCGTGGCGGCCGGTTCGTGGATGCCACTGACAACAGTCCGAAAGCGGACGGGTACAGCAAGAGTATCGCGGAAACGCCCTCCCAGTACCGCCGCCGCCGGCGCCGTATCCGGCGGGCCGCCTGAGTTCCAATCAGCGCATAGAAAAAGGTAAAGACAATGTCTGTCCTCAAAGATCTGATTACGAACTTCCTCGAGGAAATGGCCGATTTTGCAGAGCCCAGGGAGCGCAAAGAGCGCCCCCGCAGAGGCGAGTTGGCTCCGGCACGCATTCGCACCCGCGAGGATGCCGAAGCCATCGGTCGGTGGGAAGGCGAAGGCGGCCGCCTGCGGCGGCGCAAGGAACGCTTCGGCTTTCTTGACGACTAGCCCTCCCACACACCTGAACACGTCCAGGACCTGCCCCTGACAGGACCAACACTCCTGGCCGTCACGATCCCCCGGCAGCTCCCTCTGTCCGGTCCCTACTCTCCGACACCCTCAGCCGCCAGGCAGGGGGGACTGCCGGCGGGATCGTTTGCTTTTTTGCCAATCACCAGACCCCGCTACCCTGCGCACAAGGATTATTGTTCATGACCAAAGTTGTCGCCCGTATCCAGGATTTCCTCAGACTTGAGAGCGCTGCTGGCCTCATTCTGATGCTGGCGGCTGCATTGGCGATTGCCGCGAACAATACCGTATTCAGCCATTGGTATGGCGGCTTTCTTTCGACGCCGGTGGCCGTTCAGGTTGGCGCGCTGGAAATCGCCAAGCCCCTGCTGCTCTGGATCAATGACGGGCTGATGGCCGTCTTCTTCCTTTTGGTGGGACTTGAGATCAAGCGTGAGATCCTGGAAGGCGAGTTGTCGTCCTTCGACAAGGCCGTGCTGCCGGCGCTGGCCGCCATTGGCGGCATGGCCGGGCCGGCATTGCTTTATGTCATGCTCAACATGTCGTCCCCGGAGACCTTGCGCGGCTGGGCGATCCCCGCGGCAACCGACATTGCGTTTGCGCTCGGCATTCTAGCCTTGCTTGGCACGCGCGCGCCGGTCGCACTGAAGATCTTCCTGCTTGCCATCGCGATCATCGACGACCTCGGCGCGATCCTGATCATCGCCCTGTTCTATACAGAGCAGCTTTCGGTTCAGGCGCTTGGCCTGGCAGCCATGGGATTTGCCGGCCTGTTGCTCATGAACCGGATGGGCGTCAAGCGTATTGCACCTTATGTCCTGGTTGGAATGTTCATCTGGGTCTGTGTACTGAAGTCCGGCGTGCATGCGACCCTTGCCGGCGTCTTGACGGCGCTCGCCATTCCGCTGTCCCCGCGCAAGGAAAGCGGGCAGTCGCCGCTTCACAAGCTGGAGCACGGTCTCCATCCCTGGGTCGCCTACATGATCCTGCCTGTCTTCGCCTTTGCCAATGCTGGTGTGGACCTTCGCGGGGTCGACCTGGACGCGCTGACCGGGGCGGTCCCGCTCGGTATTGCGCTTGGCCTGTTCTTCGGCAAGCAACTCGGCGTGTTTGGCCTGACCTATGTGGCGGTGAAGTTTGGCATTGCGCGACTGCCGTCCGGCGTCAGCTGGGTACAGGTCTATGGCGTCGCCTGTCTTACCGGCGTAGGCTTCACGATGAGCCTGTTCATCGGCAGCCTCGCCTTCAGCACAGCCGCCGAGCTGGATCAGGTCCGCCTGGGCGTCCTGATGGGATCCGTTGCGTCCGGACTGCTGGGCTTCACCGTGCTGCGTTTCGCAAGCCGGTTGGGTGAAACCCAGGTGGCACGGAACATCCCGGACACACGGATGCAGTTGCAAAAATGACTGCGCGCCTCCGGCAATCCCGAGGATTGCCGGAATGCGCCTTTCTGACGAACTGTGCTAGCGGAGCAATGTCCCCATGGAAACGCGCCGCACGAGCAGCCAGGCGCCCGCAAGCGACATCATCAGCCCGCCAAAGGCGAAGGCCTTCATCCACCAGCTGGCGATGGTTACACGGGCAGACCAATCCATGATGTGCAGGCCCCACATCAGGTCGAACAACCGCCAGACGCCGGTTCGCACAGCGCGGACCTCGCCTGTATCCGGCGTGACCCAGAATGTGGCCGTGTCTTTGCCTTCAAACTCGATCCGCCACATGGGCTCGCCCTCGCGGCCGGATTCGGAGGGGGCGGCGTCGACCAGTTCCGCGGATGCCAACGTGCCCTGCCCGCCCCAGTTTGCCTGTGCAACGGCCCGGGCACTGGCCTCGCCCAACGGGCTCAGCTGTTCGCCAGTGACGGCGTCGAACATTCGTGCTCCGGTGCCGCGCTCCACGACATAGACCGCACGGCCAAGCCAGGGTTTGAGCGTGACGTCCCGCGCCCCTTCCGCCAGCGACCCAGGAGGCACCCAGCCCCCCGGCGGCACGTTCAGCACCTGCTCCACCGGCGCCCGCAGATGTGCGCCACGTACCGTTTCAATTGGATAGAGGGTGAAATAGAGACCCGAGACCATCCAGAGGAGAATCTGGGTGCCCACGACCAGAGCCAGCACATTGTGTATCTGGCGCATGCGACGGCTCACTTGCCACACCTTCATCCGTCTACCCTCTCTCCATCATACCCCTGATCGGAAAGTTAGAGCCGTCCCTGCAGACTTCCGCAAGGTCTGGTGGGAGAGCCATGGCAGCGTCATGCCTGAAATTCAGGCACTCGCAGAAATGTCGGGCTGCAACGAAAGAAGGGCTGGCGCTGCCGCGCGACGCTACCTATTCGACGGGCAGCGAGAGAACGATACGTCAAAGGCGGTCGGGTAAAGTACCGGGAGGAAATCGACGTGCATCGATGGATGTTGGGCGCCTACATCGCCTTGTCCGGCGCCGGGCTGGCCATGGCTGAAGACGAACCGCCGGTCCGCAATTTCACCACCTATCAGCCCACGGTCCGCCCGGTGCGGATCGACACGAACGAAGCCCCGGTCATCGATGGCAAGCTGGATGAGGCCATGTGGTCGAAGTCGGCCGAGGTGACGGAGTTCTACCAGGTGGAACCGAATGTCGGCCCGCCCAGCGTCGAGACGCGCGTCTATTTCGCCTATGACGAAAACAATCTTTATGTCGGCATCTATGCACAGGACGACATGCCAGAGGCGATCCTGGCGTCTGTGCTGGAGCGCGACGGCGAAATCTGGCGGGACGACATGTTCCGCTTCTATATTGACCCGTTCAACACCGGCACGTCCGGCTTCGGGTTCGACATCAATGCCCTTGGTGCCCGCACCGAGCGCCTGATCCGGTATGGACAGGCGCCCGTGGATGCCTGGAACATCATCTGGGACGCCGACAGCGTGCTGACGGAAGATGGCTGGACGGCAGAAATTTCCCTGCCGTTCCGGTCGCTCAGCTTCGACCCGGCCTCCGACGGCTGGGGCCTGATGATGACGCGCGAACACGCCCACGCGAACGAGGAAATCCGCTGGGCCGGGATCGACCAGTCAGTCAACAAGTTCGCCTTCGCCCGTCCTGGCTATATCCAAGGCATTCAGGACATCAACAAAGGCAAGGGCTTCGACGTGCAGCTGCAGGCGGGCCTTGCCGGAAACCGGCGCTGGGCCCAGCCGCGCGACGACGACCTGACGATCGAACCGAGCGCGAACATCTCGTACAAGTTCACGCCGTCCCTGACCGGCCTCCTGACGCTAAATACGGACTTCTCCGACACGCCGCTGGACGATCGCCAGATCAATACGGGCCGCTTCTCGCTCTTCTTCCCCGAAACGCGGGACTTCTTCCTGCAGGACGCAGCGCTGTTCGAATTCGCAGGCCAGACCTTTGCTGGTGCCCCGAACGGCCAGCCATTCTTCTCCCGCCGCATTGGCATCGTGAATGGCCAGTCCGTAAAAGTGGATGCGGGCCTCAAACTGAGCGGTGAGATCAACGGCATCGAAATCGGTGTCCTGTCAGCGCAGACCGGCAGCACCGGCTCCATCGGGTCGCAGAACCTGTCAGTCGCTCGCGCCACCGTCGATGTGCTGGACCAGTCCCGTGTGGGCTTTATTGCCACCAATGGCGACCCGACGGGCCTGTCGGACAACACGCTGGCCGGGGCCGATTTCAGCTATCGCGTGCCGTCCTTCTTCGGCGGAGGGCGGATGCAGGCGGACGTATTCTACCAGCGCACCTTCTCCTCGACGCTGGAGGACGACGATTCCTTCGGGGCGAAGTTCGACTATCCGAACGACAAATGGGCCTGGAGCCTGGAAGCCCGCCAGATTGGCGAGGATTTCGCCCCGGCGCTCGGCTTCGTGAACCGGCCCGGCACGCGCACCTTCAGTGCTGACTGGCACCGGCGGTTTCGCCAGTCGGGCGGACACTTCCGCTGGTGGCAATTCGGCACCAGCCATGAATACATCACCGACCTCGACGGCAATGCCGAGACCACGGTCAATTCGCTTGTCCTGAACGCCAACACGATCTGGACAGACGACCTGACTTTCACCGCCAGCCAGAACGAAGAGCATATCAATACGCCTTTCTTCCTGCCCGGCAGGCTGGTCGTGCCAGTCGGCGTCTATGACAACAATGGCGTGAAGTTCCGCGTTCAGTCCTCCTATGTCCGTTCGTGGGGCACGACGTCAGAGATCGAGTTCAAGGATTTCTATGGCGGCGATTCGAAGCGCTACGATTTCAATGTGAACTTCCGCCCGAACCCGCATGTCGACCTGAAGGCCGGCTACAAGCGGGAGGATATTTCCGTACCGTCCGGAAATGTCAGTGTACAGATTGGATCGCTGGAAACCGTGTTCAACGTCTCGACGGACCTCTCGGTCACGACACAGACCCAGTATGACAATATCAGCAACAGCCTGTCCTTCTTCGGGCGGGTGAACTGGGAATTGCGTCCTCAGACCGAAGTGTTCTTTTCCCTCGGCCACGGCGCCTATATCGAAGGCGACGATTTCCGCCGTAACTTCCGCTCCGTCCAGACGAGCGCCGTGTTGCGCTTCGGCAATACATTCCGCTTCTAGGACAACGCCCTCTTTCCTGCGGACCTGTAGGGTTCTAGCTTGCCGGCTTGAGACAAGCGGGGCCGCAGATGACGCACGCGCTCGAATTCTGGTTCGAATTCGGATCGACCTATTCCTATCTTACAGCAATGCGCATCGGCGCGGCTGCCGAAGCGCGTGGCCTGGCCGTTCACTGGCGGCCATTTCTGCTGGGTCCGGTTTTCTCCGCTCAGGGGTGGGATACGTCCCCCTTCAACATCTACAAGGCGAAGGGCGAATATATGTGGCGCGACATGGCCCGCAGGGCGGAGCGCCATGACCTCCCTTTTAAGCGCCTGCCGGAAACGGGGCCTGGTGCTTTCCCACAAAACGGGCTCGCCGCGGCGCGCATCGCGCTGGTCGGACTGGATGAAGGCTGGGGCGAGGATTTCACGCGCGCCGTCTATTCTGCAGAATTCGCGCACGGAAAGGATATCGCCGATGCAGGCCTGCTGGAGCGGCTGGCCGTGATGGCCGGTGCCGGACCGAACGCGCTAGCCCGAGCGCAGACCCAAGCGAACAAGGACCGTCTCAAGGCGAATGTGGACAAAGCCTTCGAGCGCGGCATTTTCGGTGCCCCGAGCTTCATCGTCGAGGATGAGCTTTATTGGGGTGACGACCGGCTGGAGGACGCGCTGGAGGCCGCTGC
Source organism: Hyphomonas sp. GM-8P (assembly GCF_003263315.1). Taxonomy (NCBI): domain Bacteria; kingdom Pseudomonadati; phylum Pseudomonadota; class Alphaproteobacteria; order Hyphomonadales; family Hyphomonadaceae; genus Hyphomonas; species Hyphomonas sp. GM-8P. Next base: position 94,292 of record NZ_AWFE01000072.1, on the reverse strand, counting down.
AACATAAAAAAAGCGCGGTCCCCATTCGAGGGCCGCGCCATTTGTCCTTGTTGAAGTCTGGCCTGCAATCAGGCCTCTGCTGGCTTATTTGCGCCAGACAGCGGCCATCGCCGGATCTTCCTCTTCGCCGGTGTACTTGCGAGTCTCGGCGCGGCCCACCACCATATGGTGCACCTCATCCGGACCATCAGCCAGACGCAGCGTGCGCTGGTTGGCGTAGAGGCGAGCCAGCGGTGTCCACTGCGACACACCTGTGGCGCCGTGGATCTGGATCGCATCGTCGATGATATCGCAGACGCGCTCCGGCACCATGGCCTTGACCATGGAGATCCAGACGCGGGCTTCCTTGTTGCCGAGGACATCCATCGCCTTGGCGGCCTTGAGGACCATCATGCGCATGGCTTCGATCTCGATCCGTGCGCGAGACACTTTTTCGAGGTTACCGCCCAGCTTGATCAGGTCGCGGCCAAAGGCCTGACGCGTCATGCCGCGCACGACCATGAGGTCGAGGGCTTTCTCTGCCGCGCCGATGGAGCGCATGCAGTGGTGGATACGGCCCGGGCCGAGACGCAGCTGCGAGATTTCGAAGCCGCGGCCTTCGCCGAGCAGCATGTTGTCCTTCGGAACACGGACGTTCTCGAAGCGGATGTGCATGTGACCATGCGGAGCATCCGGATCGCCGAAGACGTGCATCGGGCCGACGATGGTCACACCCGGATGCGGCAGCGGCACCAGGATCTGCGACTGACGGCGGTTCACGTCCGGGCCGTCATTGGTTTTCACCATGCAGATCATGATCTTGCAGCGCGGGTCGCCTGCGCCGGAGATATAGTACTTCTCACCATTAAGCACCCACTCGTCACCTTCCAGAACGGCGCTCATGGAGACGTTCTTGGCGTCCGACGACGGCAGGGCCGGCTCGGTCATGGCGAAGGCGGAGCGGATCTTGCCTTCGAGAAGCGGCTTCAGCCACTGCTCCTTCTGGGCCGGCGTACCGACACGTTCGAGAACTTCCATGTTCCCGGTGTCCGGCGCGGAACAGTTCATCGTTTCCGACGCCAGCGGCACCTTGCCGAGTTCGGCGGCGATGTAGGCATAGTCGAGGTTCTTCAGGCCTTCGCCGGTTTCGGCGTCCGGCAGGAAGAAGTTCCAGAGGCCCTGCTTCTTGGCTTCGTCCTTGGCTTTTTCGAGAGCTTCGAGCTGGCCCGGCGCATAAGACCAGATGTCGGTCTTGTTCTCGCCGAGGCGTTCGAATTCCTCATACATCGGTTCGACCGTTTCCTTGATGAACCGCTTCACATGTTCGTAGAGAGGCTTTGCCTCCTCCGACATACGCAGGTCATTCAGTTCGGCCATTGCGTCCATGGATTGCTGAGTATCAGCCATGGCTATCCTCCTTCACTTCGTTTCGTTGAGCTATTGGTAGTCCGTGCGGCCATCCGGCCGCAAATTCTTTCTTTGCAATCTTTTCTGACGGGGCCGCGCGGAAGGTCGCCGCTTTGCGCCGAATCGCAATCCGGTCTAGATCGCGCGCATGAGCCCGATTGCTGCCGCCATCATTCTCGTCACTGTGCTGGTTACCAGTTTCATTTCGGGCATTTTCGGCATGGCGGGCGGCATCATCTTCATGGGTGTGTTGGCAGCCCTGGTGCCGGTCGCGACCGCGATGATCGTGCACGGCGCCGTGCAGATGGTCTCCAACGGTTACCGCGCCTTCCTGTGGCGGGACCATATCGACTGGCACATCTTCCGCCGCTACGCGACGGGTTCCGTCCTGGCGGTCGGCCTGTTGTTCGCGCTCAGCTGGCGGCCGGACAAACAAATGGTCTATGTGCTGCTGGGCTGCGTTGCCATGCTGGTCTGGCTGCCAAAAAAACTGCTCGATCTCGACATCCAGAAGCGCTTCCAGGCCGAAGGCGCGGGCTTTGTCGTTCAGTCGCTGAATACGATTGCCGGCGTGTCCGGCCCGCTGCTGGACCAGTTCTTCGTCCACACCGACATGACGCGCCACGCCATCGTGGCGACCAAGGCGGTGACGCAGGTGCTGGCGCACTTCGTGAAAATCATTTTCTGGAGCACGCCCGTGCTCATGGCAGCGGGCGTTCATGCCCTGCCGCCCTGGTGGCTGATCGCGGCGGCGGCGCCCCTGTCCATGCTCGGCACCACGCTTGGCGGCAAAGTGCTGGACCGGATGAGCGACGTGAACTTCAAGCGCGGCATGAAATACCTCGTCACCGCAATTGGCGCGGTCATGCTGATGAAGGCGGCTGGCTGGCTGTAGCGCCACGCGCATTGGGTTACTCCACTGTCGACGGAGCGGACAATGCCCTAGGCTCGACTATTCGGGAACTTTATTATATGAAGCCCAAACATCACAGATGGTGATGATTGTGAGCTTGCCATGAACCTACGGTCCATCGACCTGAACCTGTTACCGGTACTGGAAGCGGTTTATGACGAGCGCAGCCTGACGCGAGCGAGTGAATTCCTGCACATCACCCAGCCCGCGGTCAGCAATGCGCTCTCCCGGCTGCGCACCCATTTCGAAGACCCGCTATTCGTGCGCGAAGGCCGCGGCGTGAAGCCGACCGCCATGGCCGAAGCCCTGATGCCCGCCGTGCGCGAGGCGCTCGACCGGTTGCGGTCGGGGCTGGAGCCACGTTCGGTGTTCGAACCGTCCCGCTCGACTCGCGTATTCAATCTCTCGGCCCGCGATGCCGGCGCCTTCCTGATCGCCCCGATCCTGGCAGCGCGGCTCGAACAGGTCGCGCCAGGCGTGCGGATTTCGTGGAGCCAGCTGCACAGATCAGCAGTCGCGGCCGAGCTTGCCACCGGCCGTCTGGATCTCGCCATCGACGTGGCCGACCTGCTCGGCATGGACATGGAACGCGAAGCGCTTCTGAAAACGCCCTATGTCTGTGTCCTGTCGCCGGATCATCCGCAGGCGAACCAACCACTGACTGCCGAGCGTTTCTTCGAGCTGCGCCACATCACCGTCTCCAGCCGCCGGGAAGGCCGAAGCCTAATCGAGGAACTGGCGCGCACGCATGGCCGCCGCATCACCCCGGCGCACCGTCTGCCGAACTATATGCCGGCGCTGGAAATCGTGCGGCACACACAATTCGCGCTCGTCGCACCGCGCCAGATCGTGGAACATGCGGGGCTTGTCCTGCAGGAGCTGCCATTCGACTTCGCTGCGCCGGAATCGACGCTCTACTGGCACCGCGAATATGCCGGGGACCCTGCGCTGACCTGGCTGCGGGACCTCATCCGGGAGATTTCGCGGGAACTAGCGCCATCGGCCGCCCCCGCAGAGCCCATAGTCGCGGTTTAGACGGTCGACTGTTCCAGCGTTGGCATGATCGCGTCGATGGCCGGTTTCCGCACCAGCATCTTGTTGCCGTAATACGCGCCATTGGCGATGGATTTCAGCGCGGTGGCCGTTTCCATGGCCGCATCCATCAGAGCGCCGGGTTCAACCACCTTGTCCAGCCAGCCGACAGGGACCGCCTCGTCCGGCGTGTACAGGCGTGCCTGCACCAGAGCCTCGGTCAGGTACAATGGGTTGAGGCGCGCCCGCGGCAGTTCGACGCCGAAGCCCGGCAGGGTCATGCCGTTGACCGTTTCATTCGCACCAATCTTGAAGGCACCGCGCGTACCGATCCGCGTGTCGCCACCCAGTAGGATGAACGCGCCCATGGCGATGGAATGCCCGGTCGAAGCGATGACGACCGGCATCTTCGAGGTGAAGAGGCGCATGGCCAGCTTGCCGCCGCCGGTGACCAGCTTACGCACACCGTCGCCATCAGACGTCGCCAGGAATTTGAGGTCGAACCCGGCGGAGAACTTGCCCTCGCGTCCGGTCAGCACCAGCACCTTGCCGTCCTTCTCGGCTTCGTCGAGACAGGCGTTGACCGCTTCCAGCATGTCGAGGCTGATCGCATTGGCTTTGCCGTCATCCATGGTGACGACGGAAATATCGTTTTCTGTTCTGACGGTCGCGGTCATGTGGATCTCCCTGTTTCGCCAACAAGGCATCGCGTGCCCTCAAGGAAAGCAAGCATTTCCGGCGCGTCAGGGGTGAAAGGCAGGGTTTCAGCTAGCCCCCAGCTACTTTCGGCGAGCCTTGAAGAAATCCTTCAGCAGCTGGCTGGCCGCCTCGCCGCGTGCTTCGTCCTGCTCCACCTCCGGCCGCCAGTGGCAGGTCGGCTGTTCGAAGAAGCGCGCGCCGTGGATCACCGCGCCGCCTTTCGGATCGCAGGCGCCGAAGACCAGCTTGCCGATCCGGGCAAGGCTGATCGCGCCTGCGCACATCGCGCAGGGCTCAAGCGTGACATACATGATGAGGCCGGTGAGGCGGTAATTGCCGCGCGCCGCAGCCGCAAGACGCAGGGCAATGATCTCAGCATGGGCCGTGGGGTCGTGGCCGCTGATCGGCGCATTGGCACCTTCGGCGACGATCTCGCCCGTTTCCGGATCGACGATGACGGCGCCCACAGGCACTTCACCCGCGTCGGCAGCGGCACGTGCCAGTTCCAGGGCGCGTTCCATCGGATCAGTCAGCGCAAGGCTCATCTTGTGATGTCTTCTCCCGTCTCCAGAAATTCCCGCATTGCGGCCATGGCGGAGGCTGCCTTCAGCACGTTGTGGAAACCATGCTGTTCCTGCCGGGTGCCTTCGACAAGTCCCCAAGTCAGCGCACCCCGGACGAGACGCTTGGCATGGGCAAGACCTTCCGCCCCGCGCCCGGCCAGTTCGGTCGCCCAATCGGTCGCGTGGGCCACAGCGTCATTCGCCACCGCATGGACAAGGCCAAGTTCGAGCGCCCCGGCAGCATCGACTGTCTGGCCGAACAGGATAAATTCCAGTGCCCGCGCCTCACCGATCATGCGCGGCAGGCGCTGGGTGCCGCCGCCGCCCGGGAAGATGCCGATCCGCGTCTCAGGCAGGCCGATCAGCGACACACTGCTGGCCGCCACCCGCAGGTCACAGGCGAGCGCCAGCTCAAACCCACCGCCCATGCAGACGCCATTGATGGCCGCGATGACCGGCTTCGGCGTTTCAAACACCGCGCGGACCATATCGGCAAAGCCGCCCTGTTCGAAGTCTTCCGGTTTCAGCGCCCCGGCCTGCACCGCCTCGCCGATGGCGACGATCTCGCTGACGTCATAGTGCCGGACGAACACGTCGTCCGTGCCAGTCAGGATGATGGCGCGGATGGCGGGGTCGCTGTCAGCCTCGGTGATCGCGGCCAGCATCTGGCCGGACCCTTCGGCGGTCATGTAGTGGCGCGGCGGATTGGCATACCGAATGAGGCGGACCGCCCCCAAGGTTTCCGTGGTTACGTTTGCCATGCCTTCCTCCCATTATTCTCTGGCAGAGTGAGCCCGCAGGCGCGGCAGCGCAAGGATGTGTTTTGCGGCGCGGCGTGCTAAGGCGCGGGCGGAAAAACGGAGAGGCCATGCGCATCATTGCCGGACAGCACAAGGGGCGCGCGATTGCCGCGCCGAAGGGACAGGGCACGCGGCCGACGGCGGACCGTGCGCGCGAGAGCGTGTTCAACATGCTCGCCCACGCCCCCTGGGCGCCGGAGATCGAAGGCGCGCGGGTGATCGACCTCTTCGCAGGCTCCGGCGCATTGGGCCTTGAAGCGGTCAGCCGGGGCGCCGCCTTCTGCCTGTTCGTGGAAACCGACCATGCGGCGCGCGGGGCGATCCGCGACAATATCGAGACGCTGGGCCTTTACGGGAATACGCGCATCCACCGGCGCTCTGCGACGGACCTTGGCGAAAAGCCGGCCGGTGTCGGCAGCCCGTTCACGATCGCCTTCCTCGACCCGCCTTACCACAAGGACCTTGTGCTCCCGGCGCTCGCCTGCCTCGCTGAGGGCAAGTGGCTGGCGGAGGATGCCATCGCCGTGGTGGAGACCGCCTCGGACGAGCTGATCTCACCGGAAGGCTGGGAGGTGCTGGACACCCGCGACTATGGCGCGGCCCGGGTCTGGTTCCTGAAACAAGCTTAGCCCTTCAGGAATTCCTCCCGCAGGTCGCAGTTCGACTGTTTCGTGCCGACAAGGTTTGCGTCGTCTGCGAGCCAGGTCTCTGCCGCTGCCCGGCCCTTGTCGCGCAGGTTGGTGAGGTAACGCCAGCTGGTGTCAAATTTGGTGTGCAGACTCTGGTCCACCAGGTCCTGCCCGCCGCGGATCGCATGCACGTTCAAGCGGCGGTATTTCTTCAGCATCGGCGCCTTCAGCATGCCGTCATCGAGCAGGCGCTGGACAAAGGCGATGGCGCGCAGCTCCCCGATCAGGGCAGCGTTGAAGCTGATCTCGTTGACGCGTTCCTGGATCTCGCCTGCCCGTTTCGGCACGCCGGGCCGCTCGATGGGGTTCAATGTCACGAGCAGCACATCTGTCGGTGCGCCTGCATAAATCAGCGGGAATATGCTGGGATTACCCATATAGCCGCCGTCCCAATAGGCGTGACCGTCGATCTCCACCGCCTGGAAGGTCTGTGGCAGGCAGGCCGAGGCGAGCACGGCATCAAGTGTCACCTCGTCTCCCGTGAACACTTTCACATGGCCGGACTCCACATCCGTCGCGCTGAGGAACAGCTGCAGGCCGGAGGCGTGGACAGCCTCGAAATCGATCACCTCCTCTACGGCATCGCGCAATGGGTTCAGCTTCAGCGGGTTCAGGTCGTAAGGGCTCGCCCAGCTCTGCAGGGCGGAGGCATAGGCAAAGGCGGCCGCATTGTTGGCGCCATATGCACGTACGTGCCGGCCGCTGTGCGATACGGCCTGCCACAGCGATTCCAGCGCCTGCCGCGCGCCGTCCATCCCGCCTGCGCCATAGCCCCCGGCAAACGCGACAGCATTCATGGCACCGGCGGACGTCGCTGTGATGGCTCGGATATCGAAGCGATTCTCTTCCAACAGCCTGTCGAGGACGCCCCATGTGTAGGCGCCATGGGCACCGCCGCCCTGCAGGGCGAGACTCAGAGGCTGCTTCGCCGGTTTCGCCATTCAAGCCTCCTATTCGCGACCGTCCTTGGGTGCTAACCCGTGAATCGGGACACAACCAGTGGGGAGCCCGGTATGCCTGCTATTCCTGATCCGGATGCCCGCGGTGCCAGCACTGTGGTCATCGAACGCCTCGGATCGAAGGGCGACGGCCAGGTGCGGATTGACGGAGACTGGGTTTCCGTGCCGCGCACCCTGCCTGGCGAGGAAGTCCGCATCGCTGTTAACGGCGATAAAGCAAAACTTCTGGAGATCGTGACGCCTTCACCGGAGAGGCAGTCCCCGGTTTGTCCGCACTATGCCAGCTGCGGCAGCTGCAGCCTGCAACACCTGGCGGATGGGCCTTACCGGGCGTTCAAGCAGTCCCTGGTAATCAACGCCCTGAAGTCACGCGGACTGGAACAGCATGTCGAGGAAGTCTGGGTCACCCCGCCCGGCACGCGCCGCCGCATTTCTCTTGCCGCCCGGCGCACCAAAAGCGGCGTGCAGCTCGGCTTCCATTCCCGGCGCAGCCACGACATTGTTGACATCAACACCTGCCCGGTCGCCTCGCCGGAGATTACACGGAAAATCAGCGCACTGAAAGAACTGGCCGGACCGCTGGCGCCGCTGAAAGGCGAGATGGTCCTGAAAGTCACTGCCATGCCGAACGGGCTGGACCTGCACATCACCGACACAGCCACCTTTGCCGCCCCACACGATGTGATGATGGCCGGGGCCAAGGCACTGGCGGCGGGTTTCATGCGCGTTGCTATCGGAAATGATGTTCCGTTGCAGCAAGCGACACCCGAGATCCAGGTCGGTAGGGCTTTCCTGCGTCCGAAGCCGGGTGGCTTCCTTCAGGCAAGCCCTGAGGCTGAGGCCTTCATGGCAAGCCTTGTGCGCCAGCACCTGAAATATGCGCTGGAAGTGGTAGACCTTTTCTCCGGCTGCGGAACATTTGCGCTGCGGCTGGCTGAGGAGTCCCGGGTTCACGCAGTTGAAGGTGATGCTGTGGCGATTGAGGCGCTGGAATCTTCCGCCCGTGCTGCACATGGCTTGAAGCCCGTTACGGCAGAGGTACGGGACCTATTCCGCAACCCCGTCCCGTCCGCTACGCTGGCGCGCTTCCAGGGCATCGTGCTGAACCCGCCACGGGCCGGCGCCGCCAAGCAGGTGGCGGAAATTGCCTATAGCGGCGTGCGGCGGGTTGCCTACGTCTCTTGCGATCCCGGTACGCTGGCGCGTGACCTGCGCGTGCTGGTCGAAGCCGGGTACCGGATCATGCTGGTACAGCCGGTCGACCAGTTCCTCTGGTCTGCGCATGTGGAGACGGTCGTCCTGCTGGAACAGGGAAGCGGTGCATGACAGATCAGAAGCCCGTCCCGGCCGTCGGCACGGTCTGCTTCCGTGGCGATGACGTCGCCCTGATCCGCCGGGGGACCAAGCCGATGGCAGGGAGCTGGTCCCTGCCCGGCGGCAAGATCGAATTCGGCGAACGCGCTGGCGATGCGGCGTTACGCGAGTTGAAGGAAGAGACGGGTCTCACCGCCCGGCTGGTCGGCCTGGTGGATGTGGTGGACGGCATCTTCACCTCCCGCACAACGGGAGATGTGACCCGCCATTTCGTCCTGTTCGACTACGCTGCAGTGTGGGTTTCCGGTACGGTAATGGCGGGGGATGATGCGGCACATGCCGAGTGGATCAGCCCGGCCCGTCTGGCAGAACTTGAAATCTGGGACGAGACCCGTCGCATCATCGAAGCGGCCCGGCAGCTCGTGATCGCCAGCCAATCAGCCTCTTGACCGGCCCCAGCGTCACCTCTCTTGTGTGACACCAGACAAACAAACCAGAATCTTTCAGGAGGAAGCCATGACCTATGCTCCATTCGACCTTACAGGAAAGGTCTGCGTCGTCACCGGCGGCAACAAGGGGATCGGCCTCGGCATGGTGGAGGCGCTGGCCGCTTCAAACGCCGATGTCGTCATCTGGGGCCGCAAGGAAGCCGACAATGACGCCGCCGTGAAAAAGGCCGACGCACTCGGCACCGGCAAGGTCAAGGCATGGAAGGTGGACGTCGGCGAGGAAGCCGAAGTCGTCAAAGCGATGAAGGAAGCCGAAGAAGAGTTCGGCCGCATCGACACCTGCATCGCAAATGCCGGCGTTGGTCGCGGCGCTCCGAATTTTCATGAGATGACGCTGGAGACCTGGCGCTACAATCAGCGGATCAATTCCGAAGGCGCCTTTCTCACCCTGCGCGAGGCCGCGAAGTCCATGGTGACCCGTGCGAAAGCCGGCGACCTGGGTGGCAGCCTGATCGGCACGGCGTCACTGGCAGCCCTGTCGGGCGCGGCACGGAACCAGTCCTACGGCCACACCAAGGGCGGTCTGATCGCCATGATGAACGCAATCGCCGTGGAATATGGCCGCTACCAGATCCGGGCGAACTCGATCCTACCGGGCTGGATCGCAACCGACATGACGGAAGGTGCACAGGGCGCTGAGGCATTTCAGACCAAGGTGATCTCCCGCGTGCCGATCCGCCGCTGGGGCGAGCCGGAAGATTTCGGCGGGATCGCCGTCTATCTCGCCTCCGATGCCTCGAAATTCCACTCGGGCGATACGCTCTTGGTCGATGGCGGCTACCAGAAGTTCTGATCCTGACATTCAGGACACAAATCAAAAGGGCCGCTCCCCAAGGAGCGGCCCTATCTAATTCCGAAGGAACGCCCCGTTATTCCGGGGTTTCTTCCGTCATCTCTTCGGCAGCAGCATCGGCTGCGTCCTCAGCAGCGTCTGCAGCGTCGGCAGCAGCTTCTTCAGCAGCGTCCATTGCTTCGCCAGCAGCTTCTTCTGCCGAATCAGCAGCGTCAGCAGCGGCATCCGCAGCTTCGTCAGCTGCTTCAACGGCGGCATCGGCAGCGTCGGAAGCCGACTCTTCGATGACCGTGGTTTCTTCAACAACCGGCGTATCTTCAGCCGGAGCTTCCGCCGGTGCGCAAGCTGCGAGAGCCAGGGCTGCAGCGCCCAAAGTGATGATATTCTTCATGATCTTACCCCTGTTAATGGCCTTTCGACCGAACGGCGTCATAGCATCCGCCAAGCAAAACGGATAGCTCAATTCAGAAATCGGCAAGGCGTGCCTGCAAATTCCTCAATCAAGCCCCCTCTCCCAGAGCCCCCGGGAAAGGGCGGAAGTTGGGGCAACCGGACCTGTTCCCGGGCAAGCCCGTCGGCCGGTTGCCGCGTCCTTCACGAAGTTGGACTGATCTAAAGATCCGGTCCGTCTGGTCTCCGCATGTGACGCCGGACCGGCGATTCTGCCAGTCCATCTGGTATTCTGACGGCAGAACGCGGCGGGAATGGGGCAGAGACGCGGCGGGGTGGCGCCAGCTATTGCGTTGACGTTGCGACCGGGCCGTAAGCACGGATGCATAAAACATTCAGAGAGAGGAAGCCCAAATGGCCCTGAAAACCCGCCTGACAGATATGTTGAATGTCCAGCACCCGATCATGCTCGCCGGCATGGGCGGGGTTTCCTACGCCGAAGTCTGTGCTGCCATGTGCAATGCAGGCGGCTATGGCGTGCTTGGGATGGCCGGTACTTCGCCGGATTTCATCGCCGGACAGATGAAACGCGTGCGCGAGCTGACCGACCGCCCCTTCGGCGTTGACCTCCTGGCCGCCAGCCCGGAAAGCCTTGAGGAATCCGTGGACGTCATCATCAATGGCGGCGCCGACTCCTTCGTGGCTGGTCTTGGCGTGCCGATGCCGATCATGGAGCGCCTGAAGAAAGCCAATGTGAAGGTCATGGTCGTCGGCGGCGCCGTGAAGCATGCGATCAAGGCAGAACAGGCCGGTTGCGACGCTGTCATCCTGCAAGGCGGTGAAGGCGGTGGACACACCGGGCTCGTCGGCACACTTCCGCTGGTGGCACAGGCCGTGGAAGCGGTGAAAATTCCTGTTGTCGCCGCAGGCGGCATCTATGATGGCCGCGGTCTCGCAGCAGCCCTCGCCCTCGGCGCGCAGGGTGTGTGGATGGGCACGCGCTTCATCGCTTCGGAGGAGGCCCACGCCGCCAACATGTACAAGAACGCCGTCGTCGGCGCAGGCGACACCGATACGACTCGCACACGCTGTTACTCAGGCAAGCCGATGCGTTGCCGCACGAACGATTACATCAATGACTGGGAAAGCCGTCCGCAGGACATCAAGCCTTTCCCGTTCCAGGCCATTCACTCCACGCAGACCGGCGTCATCGGCGGTATTGGTGGGATCACGGACGAAACGAAACTGTCGATGGACAATTCCTGCTTCGCCATGGGCCAATCGGCCGGCGGCGTGCACGAGGTCAAACCCGTCGCTGAGATCGTGGCCGACATCATGCGCGATGCCGAAGCCTCGATTGACCGAATTGCCGGGCTGAAAGTGAAGGAAACCGCGTAAACGGACGAAATCGCCGCTCAGTCCTCGAAGGCTTTCCGGTCGACGAGGTTCCTGAGCGGCTCGCCGTTCAGGTAGCGGTGAAGATTGTCCACGAACGTGCCATCCGCCCGAAGGATCGTTCCATTGGTCTGGGACGAATCGTGTGGCGTGATCATGATCTTCGGATGATGCCACAGCGGGCTTTCCGCCGGCAGAGGCTCCACACCAGTGACATCGAGGGCGGCATAGGCCGGGTGCCCCTTGTCCAGCGCCGCGACCAGCGCGTCCTCGTTCACCAGAGCCCCACGGCCAAGATTCATGAACAAGGCGTCCGGTCTCATCTTCGAGAAGAAGTCCGCATCGGCCATGCCTTCAGTTTCTGACGTGTGCGGCACGCTCAGCAGCACAATATCTGCTTCCGGCAGCAAATCCGGCAACACACCGATGGGCAATATCTCCTGCGCGCCCGGTGCCGGGCCAGGGGAACGGCGCAGGCCGGTGACGTGCCCGCCAAGCGCAGTCACGCGTTTGCCGACGGCTTCACCGATTGCGCCATAGCCGACCACCAGCCAGCGGCTACTGGCGATCTCGCGTGCCTGAACACGTTTCCATTCTGCCGCCTCCTGCTGGGCCCGGTGCAGCGGCCCTTCGCGGAGGAAGTCCAACGCGGCCCAGAGGGCCCACTCGGCCATGGATTCAGCCTGGGTATGGTTGGTCGTGTATTGTTTCGACGCCTTGCCAATCGCTTTCAGTACCGCGTTGTCGACGCCCGCTGCCGGAGACTGGAACCACTCCAGTCGGTCCGAGGTCGTGACGGTCTTCACGAATACACCGGCGGCGGGGCCAAAGAAGCAGTCCAGACTGCCGAAGACGATCTCAGGCTCCACCTTGTCGGTCACCACGCGGCTGCCCGCATGATAGAAGCGTCCTTCATCGGTCATAATGAGGACATCAAGTTTGTGTTCTACATCCTTGAGCCGAGGCTGGATGCGGGCAAAGGTCTTTTCATGAACAAGGCACGTTTTCATGTCGTCCTGCTTAGCGCCCTGATGGTCTGTGGCGCAAGCACTGCACAATCGAGCCTGCCGATGCGGGGACCGGATTATTTCCGCGACGCTGCCGATCTGGCCGGCGCGCTGGGCTCGGCACACGCGATCCGGGTCCGCTGCAATGGCCGGGACGACCAGTACTGGCGCCAGTACATGTCCGACATGTTGAGCTATGAGGCTCCGAATCGCGGGAACCTCCGTTCCAGCCTCGTGGCGCAATTCAACGAGGCCTATCAGGACACCACGCGCGATTACCTGAAATGCGACAACCGCGCCGTGGAAGCCGAAGCGCGCTTCGCCCGCGAAGGCCAGGAAATTGCGGAACGCATGGCGATGCACTATTTCCCGAAAAAGCCGAACTAGGTCCGCTCAGACGATTGCCAGCAAATGACCACGGCAGGATAGGCAATCCGTACTGCCAAATCCCTCTATCGCGATCGCTACGTTGTTCGATTCCAGCAGCGCCTCAGCCAGCGCGCATTCATTGCCATTCTCCACAATGAATGCCGCAAGGCGGCTCGCCTCCAGTGTCAGTCGATCGACGTGCCAGTGAACTTTCTTGTCTTTTCTGAAATGACGGCCGATGCGGGCCGCAACGCCGCCTGCGCCGTATGCGCTACCCGCATAGAGATAGGTTCCGGCTGGCAATTGTCCTGATTTGCGCCGGCTAGCCCCAACCGGTAACGCCCTGTCCAGACCGACCAGGAGGACATAGGCGCCTTTCTGACTTGCCTGGGTGTTTAGGTTGTCGGGTGTGATCCATTGTCCCTCGAGCCGGGCTGCTGCGACAATGACCTGCGCCATCTCAAAAGACGCGCCGGGACTCACCCCACCTTCTCCGCCGTTACCACGAAGCGCGGTCCCGGTCCGGCGGCATTGGCGCGGTCATCCGGATTGTAGAGCGCGCAGCTCTTCAGGCTGAGACAGCCACAGCCGATGCAGCCATCCAGCCTGTTGCGCAGGCGCTCCACCATGGCGATGTGATCATCGAGGCGCTTGCGAAAGTGCTGGCTGATGCGGGTCCAGTCTGCCTTGGTCGGCGTGCGGTTGTCCGGCAGTTCGCTGAGAACGTCTCCGATCTCCTCGATGGTGAGGCCCATCTGTTGGGCGATCAGGATGAAGGACAACCGGCGGATATCGGCACGGGCAAACTCCCGCTGACCAGAGGGACGACGATCCGGCTTCACGAGGCCGCGTGATTCATAAAAGCGGATGGCAGAAACCGACAGCCCGGTACGACGGGCAACATCCCCGATCAAAAGCCCCTGTTTCATAACGATTTTTTCCTTGTCCAAAATGCTTGACCTCAAGTTAAGTTGAGGAAATAGGATCGTCAAATCAGAACTCAATGAATTGAAGCGAATGGAGCAAGAAAATGAAACCCGCCCTGTTTGAGCATGTGAATGTGACGGTCTCAGACCCGAAGAAGACAGCCGCCATGCTGGTGGACCTGTTCGGCTGGCATGTGCGCTGGGAAGGCCCGGCAAAATACGACGGCTACACCGTCCATGTCGGCACCGATGATGAGTATATCGCCCTCTATGCCCTGCCGAAGCAGGACCGTATGGATGAAGAAAGCTATTACCGCACCGGTGCGGTGAACCATTTCGGCATCCTGGTTGAAGACCTGGACGCCGCCGAACAACGGATCCTGAAGTCCGGCCTGAAAACGCATAGCCACCAGACATATGATCCCGGCAGCCGGTTCTATTTCCATGATCATGACGGCATCGAATGGGAGGTTGTCAGCTATGTCTGATGGTCTGATCCACAGCTATATCGAAGCCCTCGGCCGCACCCTGCGCCCGAATGACGATTATTATTGGCCAGGCCGGGACTCGAAAACCCGGCGAAGGGCGTTAAGGTCACCGCCAGATAGCGGAGGCATCAGTCATGAAAATGGCCCGAACACTCCTGGCAGCCATGGTGGCGGCAGGACTTAGCGCATGTGCAACCCCCGATCCGGCTGGCGACGGCGTTTCTGCTGAAGCACCTACGCCGGCCGAAACAGACAGCGCAGGCACAATTGGCAACGCGCTGCTGCAGCTGTCTGCGCCGGGTCCGGGTGACCGGATGCCGACGGGGCGGGATTTGGGCGTTCGTTCTGCCGTTGTTGCCCCGAATGCGGCGGCCGCAACGGCCCATCCATTGGCCACGCAGACAGCACTCGATGTGATGAAGCGCGGCGGTTCAGCCGTTGATGCCGCCATTGCCGCGAACGCCATGCTAGGTCTTGTGGAGCCGACCGGAAACGGTATAGGCGGCGATCTCTTCGCAATCGTCTGGGACCCAGAGACACAGCAGCTTTACGGTTATAATGGGTCCGGCCGCAGCGCGAAGAACGCCACGCTGGAACAGATGCAGGCGAAGGCCGATGAGTTTATGGACGGCAAGGAAATCCCGCCATTCGGTGCGGCGCCCGTGACTGTTCCGGGTACGGTCGATGGCTGGTTCGCGCTGCACGAACGGTTCGGCAAACTGCCGATCAACACCGATCTGGAACCCGCGATCCGCTACGCGCGCGAAGGTGCGCCGATCCCGGAAGTGATCTCCTTTTACTGGAGCTTCGGTCCAAAGCGCTTCGAGCCCGCCTATGAGAGCGGCATGTTGGAAGAATACGACAACGCGAAGAAAACCTATTTCTCGCCCGCACCGGAAGAAGGATCGCTGTTTCGGAATCCGGACCTCGCCGACACGCTGGAGCGTATCGCCTACAAGGGCCGGGATGAGTTTTACACCGGCGAGACGGCCCACATCATGGCCGACTATTTCGAACGGATCGGCGGTTTTCTGACCTACGAGGATTTCGCCACGCATGAAGGCGAATGGGTTGAGCCTGTCTGCGCGACGTATCGCGGCGACTATAAGGTCTGCGAACTGCCACCGAACACACAAGGCATTGCCGCGCTGCAGATGTTGCAGATGCTGGAAAAATACGACCTGCGCGACATGGGCTTTGGCTCGGCGGACTCGATCATGGCGCAGGTGGAAGCCAAGCGGCTGGCATTTGCGGACAGGGCCAAAGGCTACGCCGATCCGGCCTTTTCCGGCATCGACCCGAATGTCTTCCTGAAAGAGGGCTACAACGCCGAACGCGCGGGTCTGATTGATCTCAGCAAGGCGATGACCAATGTAAAAGCCGGTATGGATTTCCCTGCGGCTGACGCCAAACTGAAAGACGGTGACACAACCTATCTCACCGTCGCCGACGAGAACGGCATGATGGTATCGCTGATCCAGTCTAACTATCGCGGCATGGGGTCAGGTCTCGTTGCGGACGGCCTTGGCTTCATGTTCCAGGACCGCGGCCAGTTGTTCAGCCTCGACCCGGCCCACCCGAATGTCTGGGAACCGGGCAAGCGGCCGTTCCATACCATCATTCCGGCCTTTGCTTTCAAGAAGGACATGCCGGGCTGTCAGGTCCGGGCGGTGCCGATTGAACAGGCCTGTCCGTTTGAACCGTGGCTGAGCTTCGGCCTTATGGGCGGCGGCATGCAGCCACAGGGTCATGTCCAGGTCATCCTGAACCTCGTCGATTTCGACATGGGTTTGCAGGAAGCCGGCGATGCGGCACGCTGGGAGCATAATGGCGGTTGTGAGCCAACCGATGACTTCGACGACGCAGCATGCGAAGCCGATATCGGCACGGTCTCGCTCGAAAGCGGTATCCCCCCGGAAACGCGCGCCGAACTGGAACGCCGTGGTCTGAATATCGAGTGCTGCGGCGCCAATGCCGGCGGCTATCAGGCCATTATGCGTGACTTCAACAGTGGTGCCTATCTGGCCGCGACCGAGATGCGCAAGGATGGAGTGGCAGACGGTTACTAGTCAGGCGAATGCCAGCCTGACGCCGGCAACATTTGTGCTTTTCCCGTCGACCATCAGCCCGGCAGCCTCGGCGCGTTCCAGTGCCTTGTCTGCATGGGGAAGATCGACACCGAATTCGATCATCCGGTCGGCGGGGCCTTCATTGAAGTAGAGCACCGCGTCGGCAAGGAACAGGCGGCGCTTGTCGGCTGTCAGGCCAAAGACGAGCCCCCATTTCTGCGCCAGCGCATCCGGATCCGGCGTTTCCAGAACGGCATGTGTGAACCGGCCAGGTGCTGCCCGGTCTCGCCAGCCCGGGCCGCCCCAGCGCCAGCTGCCGGCCGGGCGTGGCTCATCTACTGAGACAATTGCCCCGCCAATATCGGCGGGATGGAGATGGCTCGCCGAAATGTCCGGCAGGTCGATGTTCCAGACGCGCCGGATCCCCAGCCCGTCGACACGTGTGCGCAGCGCCTGCATATCGTCCGTCTGGAAGATCGCCATGTAACCGCCCTCGCCGCCCCGGTCGATGAACCGCCGGGCTGGTGCCTTGTCTTGGGTCGGCACGACGACTTCGAGGAACTGGTCACCAATCGCGAACACAGCATTCACCAGGCCGAATTCCGCCACGCCTAGATCCGGAAACGGTTCCCCAAGGCCCAGGACGTTCTTCAAAGTGTCGGCAGTGTCGAGACTGTTGGCAGCAATCACAAGCTGGCGCAGGCGGGGTGGGCTCATGGATTTCCTCCGGGCTTTTTTGTTATGTTTTCAGGTAACCTAGCACACAAACCTCAGCGGCAGGGCGGAAAATCAATCGGCCCGGCAACGCAACGCTATCACACTCGAATTGACCTTCCCGCGAAAGGATTCCACCTCAGGCACATGAGTTGCGACCTGAACACCAACCTGCCGGACAAAGCCCACGATCATGAGCATGACCACGCGCATGGTCACGGCCACGATCATGGGCACAGCCATGGACATGGGCACTCCCATGACCATGCAGACATGACGACAGCGGATTCACGCCGGCGCGTCGCAATCGCAGCGGTCCTGACGGCCTCTTTCATGATGGCTGAAGTGACGGGCGGGATCATCTCCGGTTCCCTGGCCCTGCTCGCCGACGCCGCACATATGCTGACGGACGCTGCCTCACTGATCCTGGCCTGGGTCGGTTACAAGCTGGCCGAACGGCCAGCAGATCCCAGCCGCTCCTACGGTTTTGGCCGGATGAAAGTGCTGGCCGCCTTCACCAACGGCATCGCCCTGGTTGCCTTGGCCTGCTGGATCGTCTGGGAAGCCATTCACCGGTTGCTGGACCCCGCGCCGGTGCTCGGCGGGATCATGTTGTGGGTGGCCGCTGGCGGCCTTGTCGTGAACATTCTCGCCGCTTGGGTGCTGCATGGCGGCGACAAGCACGACCTGAACCTGCAAGGCGCGCTCTGGCATGTGATCGGAGACCTGCTTGGGTCCGTCGCGGCCATCGCCGCGGCAATCGTTATCCTCACGACGGGCTGGACGCCTGCCGACCCGATCCTGTCTGTTCTCGTGGCCTTGCTGGTCCTTGTCGCCGGCGTCCGCATCGCCCGCCAGTCCGGCCACATCCTGCTGGAAGGCACGCCCGAGGGCCTGTCGCCGGAAGACATACGGCAAGACCTCGTGGCGCATATTGAGCATGTCATGAACGTTTCACACATCCATGCTTGGGCGCTGACGGAATCGAAACCGCTCATCACGATGGAAGTCACCGCCGCCGAGGGTGCCTGTATCGAAACCTTGCGCCGGGACGTAAAAGCCCGCCTCGCGGAACGGTTCGATGTTTCCCACGCCACTGTGGAAGTCGTTTCCAAGCCCTGCTGAGCTTTCCACGCGGTGTCACATTGATATGAGCGGCGGGGACCTTTAAGCCTCGACCGACCCGCCCTATGTGCAAAAGCCGATTCCACAAGGCGCATCCGGAGTACCGACATGGCCGACACGAAACACGTTGAAATCCTGATTATCGGCTCCGGCCCGGCTGGCTGGACGGCTGCCGTCTACGGTGCCCGCGCGCTGCGTGATGTGCTTGTGGTGACCGGCATCCAGCCCGGTGGCCAGCTGACCATCACCACGGAAGTGGAAAACTATCCCGGCTTCACCGAGATTCAGGGGCCAGACCTGATGGTGAAGATGCAGGAACATGCCGAAGCCATGGGCGCGAAGGTCGAGAACGACCATATCGCCGAAGTCGACCTCGAAAGCCGCCCGTTCAAGGCGATCGGCGAGAGCGGCACGGTCTACACCGCAGATTCGATCATCATCTGCACCGGCGCCCAGGCCAAATGGCTTGGCCTGCCGACGGAAGAGAAGTTCAAGGGTTTCGGCGTGTCAGCGTGTGCGACCTGTGACGGCTTCTTCTACCGCGGCCGCGAAGTCATGGTCGTGGGCGGCGGCAACTCCGCCGTTGAAGAAGCCCTGTTCCTTACCAATTTTGCCTCCAAGGTCACCGTCGTGCACCGCCGCGACAGCTTCCGCGCCGAAAAGATCCTGCAGGAGCGCCTGCTGAAGAACCCGAAGGTCGAAGTAGTCTGGAATCACACGCTGGAAGAGGTTGTCGGCGATGAGAACCCGCTCGGCGTAACCGGCGCGAAAATCAAGGATGTGAACACCGGCGAAGTGAAACTCGTGCCGGTACACGGTGTCTTCATCGCCATCGGCCATGCACCGTCGACCGAACTGTTCAAGGGCAAGCTGAAGATGAAAGACAATGGCTACCTCATCACCAAGCCCGGCACGCCGCAGACCGAGATTCCTGGCGTCTTCGCCGCTGGCGATGTGACCGACGAGACCTATCGCCAGGCCGTCACTGCGGCCGGCATGGGCTGTCAGGCTGCGCTGGATGCAGAACGCTTCCTCTCCGAACAGGAAGCCGCTGCAGAATCCGTCGCAGCGGAATAGACAAAGACGTTCACAGGACGACCGCCGGAACGCTCAGAGCATGTCCAGTGCCCGGGCCTCTGCGGCCCCGGTGCCATCAGTCTCCAGCACCTGCTTCAGCAGCCCGGCGCGCGCCTGCATAATCCGTTCAAGATCGCTGTTCACCGGTGCCGCCTGCGCCGCATCGAGGGCCGCCCTGATCTCCGCATCATACTTTTTTGCATTCAGCGCTGCCAACGCGCGAGCCCATTGCCAATGGATCGCCGCGTCGCCGGGGGCAAGCGCCACGGCCGCCTGATAGTGACGCCGGGCCTTGTCGAGGCTAGCTCCCATGACCAAAGCGCCAAGGGTCCCTCCACGCCGGATTACTTCAGCGTTCCAGACCGCCAGAAACGCATGCGCATAAATATTGTCCGGTTCTTCCGCCAGTACGCCTTCAGCAAGGTCGCGCGCTTCGCTGCCAAAGCCGCTGCGGCGCACTTCTCCGGCGCTCATGGGCCGGCTGAGGAGCGACAGGGCGATCGCCTTCTGCAGCCGGGCCTCGATATGGCCCGGTTGCCGGGAAAGGGCCTGGTTGGCCTCGGCCAGGGCATCCTGCAGCAATGCGGCCGGCGGCTGGCCATTCTGGCTGATCGCCTCGGCCAGCAGGATCCGTGCCGCGAAGGCCCGGGAGTCGGCGTCCGGCGCATTTGCGGTCCGGGCCAGCGCCGCCGGATAGTTGCCTGACATATAGGCCTCGATCGCCTCCTCCTCCTGACCCTCGGCGGGCAGGCAAAGACCAGTGAGCACGGCAGACATCAACGCGATCAGAATGCGTTTCATGCCATCAAGTCTACGGGGCTTGCTGCCAGCTTGCCAAGAGGCGCCATTAAGGTGCGGAATGCCAGCCGATACCGGGCTTGACGCATGGGAATATTCCCGCCGAACCGGGCGCTGCGACAGAAGCAGGCCACATGCCTGTACCGCCACTGCAGTCATTGGGATCACGCGATACATCGAGGTGCAGATCGCCCGCTTGCAGGCTGGCCCGCCCGCGTGTATGAGGCCCCTTCGTTTCGACGAATGGTTCGGTAGCTCAGCTGGTTAGAGCGCGCGACTCATAATCGCGAGGTCGGGAGTTCAAGTCTCCCCCGAACCACCATCTGCCAGCTTCCACTTTGATTACTTTGACGTTTCAAGAGGTTTTTGGCGCTTGCCCAATTTCCGGACGGCAAGTCTTTCCGTTTCTTGAAACCATCAACAAAGAACACTTCTGGCGAACTCTCCGTCCAGAGCGGGAATAACTTTATCCCAATCGGTATGAGCTTCTAGCGGTTGCCTTTGCGTCAGCTGCCGCAGCCGCTATTGACAGGCTTTCGCAACTGCAACAACTAGCACCTCAGATGGTGCCCTTAACAAGGGCCTAGAGGGAAGCCGGTGTAATTCCGGCGCTGTACCCGCAACTGTCAGCCAGGAGCTGATGGCCATGAAGTCACTGGAACCTCAGGGTTCTGGGAAGGCGGCCTGAAGCATTGATCGGCGAGCCAGGAGACCTGCCATCGCGTCGTTCGTCCGGAGGCCGGGAATAGTTCTCAGCGGGCGGGAAGGCTGATGCCTCTCCTTTTGTAACGACATCAAGGAAACCGGCCTGGCCGCCCGCATGGATCGCACCATGTGGCCAGCAATTGTCGTTATAGGCACCTGTCTTCCGGGCGGCGGGGTGCTCATGAGGAGAACCCCCATGTCATACAAGACAGCTCTGCTTAGTGCGGCTGCTATCAGCCTGATCACACCGGCTATCGCGCAAGAATCCAGCACAGAAGAAAATAGAATGGAAGCGATCACTGTTGAAGGATCACGTCTCAATCAGACCCAGACTGAAATCGGCTCCAGCGTCAGCATCATCACCGCAGAAGATCTCGAAAAGCTGGATTTCGATTTTGCCCTCGATGCCGTGGCGGCGGCGCCAGGCGTCACAATAAATCAAAATGGGAGCTATGGCGGTGCTGCGAGCGTGCGCATTCGCGGTGCCTCGTCCGGGCAGACCCTGGTCCTGATCGACGGCGTACCGGTCGGTGATCCATCCGTGACGGACGGCAGCTTCAACTTCGCTTATCTTGATACTGATAATATCGATCGAATTGAAGTGCTGAAAGGGCCTCAATCGACCCTATGGGGCTCCGATGCCATCGGCGGGGTTGTTTCCATCATGACCAAAAAGCCGGAACAACGGCTCGGTGGAAGCGCATATGCAGAATACGGTTCCTTCAACACGCTGCGCGGAGGTGCTTCCATCGGCAGCGCGAACGAGACCGGCGACCTCCGTCTCTCAGCCAGCGGCATTTCCACGGATGGAATCTCCAAGGCAGACGAAGCCAATGGCAATGGAGAGGAAGATGCCTACGATTCCACGACGCTGTCTGCAAAAGGCGGACTGAACCTGCCGGAAAGAGCCCGACTGGAAGCGTCGCTTCTCTGGAACGACGCGGATGCCGAATATGACAGCTATGTTTTCGGCGCGGAAGGCAGTGTCGGCGATGGCGACGAACGTACCGAGAATGAAACGCTGTCAGGAAACGTCTCACTGAAAGTACCGCTCTTCGATGACCGGTTCGAGAACCTCTTGATGGTCGGATATTCCGACATCACCCGCAAGAATTTCTCGAATGGTGCCGAAAGCTATTCCGCTGAAGGAGATCGACAGATCTATCGCTATCAGGGCACGTTCACTGTCAACGACATGAACAAGCTTTCCTTTGGTGCAGAGCGGGAAGAAACCACCGCCAATGACGCGCACTCCTCCATCGACGGCGTGTTTGGTCTCTATGAATTTAAACCTGTTGAGAAACTGACCCTGACAGGTGGCATCCGCGTCGATGACCACGAGACATTCGGGTCGGAAACGACGGGCCGTCTGGCAGCAGCATACAATCCAGTTGAACAAGTCGTCGTGCGGGCAAGCTGGGGACAGGGCTTCAAGGCGCCGAGCATCTTCCAGTCGACTTATATCTGTACCTTCTGTGGACTGACCGAGCCGAATGCGAACCTGAAGCCCGAAAGTTCTGAAGCCTTCGATATCGGCCTTGACTGGACATCCGAAGATGGCCGCGCGAAAGCCGGGATCACATGGTTCGACCAGGACACGGAGAACATGATCGATTTCTCCTACACGGCCGGGTACGACAATATCGCGCTCGTCAAGTCACAGGGCGTCGAGTTGTACGGTTCCTACCAGTTCTCCGACTGGATCGGTGTGGCGGCGAACTATGCGTATATCGATGCTGAGGACGGAGACGGCAATGAACTCTCGCGGCTGCCGAAAAACTCAGGCGACGTGACCGTGTCGCTCGACCCTGAAGGTCCCTTCTCCGGTGCGGTTCTCATAAGGTTCAACGGTGACGAGGCGAACACGGACGGCACTACGCTGGACGGGTGGACGCGGGTCGATCTGACCGGCAGCTATGACTTAACTGACAGTGTCGAACTCTACGGCCGCATTGAAAACCTGTTCGACGAGGAATACCAGCAGGTTCTCGGTTATGGCACCCCTGGCCTGTCCGGCTCTGTCGGCATCCGGTTGCGTTACTAGGTGACGCAATGTCGAGACTGATGATCCTGCTAATGTTATTCGGCCTGGCTGCCTGCGGCGTCCCCACCCAGACGCAGGCGTCGAATGCCCAACGGCCCATGCGGATCGTCAGTCTCGACTACTGCGCCGATCAGTATGTCCTGAAGCTCGCGGACCGCGACCAGATTCTCGCACTTTCTCCTGAAGCGGCGAGAGACTATTCCTACATGCACGAAGCGGCCGTTGGATTGCAGACCGTTCGTCCCGTGACGGAAGACGTGCTCATCCTCAAACCGGACCTCATCGTCCGCTCGTATGGTGGCGGGCCAAACGCTGAAGCCTTCTTCGAGCGGACAGGTATCCCCGTGCTGACCGTCGGCTGGACAACGCATATCGACAGCGAGGAATCCGGCTCGATCCCGAGCATCATCCAGCAAATGGCCGATGGCCTCGGACAGTCGGAGCGCGGACGCGAACTCGTGTCAGAGTTCCGCGCCCGTCTGGCCGCCATAGAGAAGCACTCGGACGGCAAGACCGCACTCTACATGACCCCGGCCGGCGTCACGAGCGGACCGGGATCGATGATCCACGAAATGCTCGTCAGCGCAGGCTTCAAGAATTTCGAACAGGAACCTGGCTGGCGCGCGCTTCCGCTTGAACGGCTCGCCTATGCGCAGCCGGACGTCATCGCCGCCGCTTTTTTTGACCGGCCTGGCCCTGCGCCGGATTCGTGGAGCGCGATGAAGCATCCCGTGGCCAAACAGCAGATGGAAGGCCGTCCTGTCGTGCAGCTGCAAGGCGCATGGACCTCCTGCAGCGCGTGGTTCATGATCGACGCCATCGAAGCGCTGGCGGAAGGGGGTGAGTCATGACGCAGCGGCTCCTGGTTCCCGGCCTGCTCCTCGCGTGCCTCATCACCATCTTTACGGCCTGCCTGCTCGGATCGACGCCCTTGCCGGCGGACCGCGTTCTCGCCGCCTTCTTTGGAGGTGCAGATATCGGTGACCGTCTGGTTGTCTGGCAGATCCGTCTGCCGCGTGCGCTGGCAGCCTTCTTCACCGGCGCAGCGCTGGGTATTAGCGGGGCGGCCTTGCAAGGCCTGCTCAGGAACCCGCTTGCCGAGCCCGGCGTCCTCGGCGTCTCGGCATCAGCATCGCTCTTCGCAACATTTTCGCTCTATTACGGGCTGGCCGCGCTATCCCCGTGGGTGCTGCCCATCTCGGCAATTGCCGGCGCACTCGCCGCCACCGCGCTTATTGCGCTGGCAGCCATCCGTACCCGGTCCGTTGTTACGCTGATCCTGATTGGTGTTGGCCTATCCAGCTTCTCAGGTGCCGCGATGAGCCTGCTGATGAATCTCGCACCTAACCCATTCTCTTTGTCTGACATGATCAACTGGATGCTCGGCTCGGTTGCCAATCGAAGTTTTGAGGAAATCGGACTGGCTGCCCCCTTCCTAATTGTCGGGGCGGGCATTCTGCTGGCATCCCAGCGAGGCCTCTCGGCGCTCACACTGGGAGAAGAAGCTGCGACAGGCGTTGGGCTCAATCTGAGCAACCAGCGCATTCTGACCGTACTCGGTGCAGGCCTGGCGACCGGTGGATCGGTGGCGCTCGCAGGCGCCATCGGCTTTGTTGGCATCGTCGCGCCGCACATCATCCGGCCTTTCGTCAAGCACGACCCGGCACGATCCCTGATACCGTCCGCCCTGCTGGCCGGCCTTATCCTGATGATCGCTGACATTGCGATTCGTATCCTGCCAACTTCGAACGAACTCAAACTCGGTGTGGTCGCAGCGCTGATCGGCGCGCCTGCCTTTGTCTGGATCGCAGTACAGAGGCGCGTACTCAATGGCTGAGCTCCTCACGCAAGACCTCTCCGTCAAGGCGGATACCATTTTACTGGTGCGCGAGGCGAATTTGCGGCTCGTACCCGGGGAACTTGTTGCCCTGCTCGGGCCGAACGGCGCGGGCAAGACCAGCCTGCTCAAGGCGGCGCTCGGTCTGGAGAAGCGTTCAGCGGGTCTGGCTACGCTTGATGGAACAGACAGCGAAAAGCTCTCCCCCATGCAGCGCGCCCGCCGTGTTGCCTACCTGCCCCAGCAACGTCCGCTGGCCTGGCCGAACACGGTGCGCGATGTCGTGGCCCTCGGCCGGTTTGCGTATGGCGCAGCGCCCGGAAAACTCAGCCCCGCAGATGCAGAAGCCGTCGACAGGGCGATTGCGCAATGCGGTCTTGCAGACCTGGGCGACCGAAACACGGATACACTATCAGGTGGAGAACTGGCCCGCGTCCATTGTGCCCGCGCCTTTGCCGCCAATGCACCACTGCTTGTCGCCGATGAGCCCGTCGCCGCGCTTGATCCGCGTCATCAGTTCAGCACGATGGATATTGTCCGCCAGTTCGTCGACGACGGTGGTGGCGCGCTGGTCGTTCTGCATGACATCGCTTTGGCCGCGCGCTACGCAACGCGCATGGTGTGGATGAAGGAGTCGCGGATCGTCGCCGATGGCCCACCGGAAGAAACGCTGACGCCCGAACGGCTTGCTGAAATCTATGGCGTGCGCTCCCGTATAGATGGCCGGACAGTCGAAATCGAAGGCACTCTATGACAGCGAAAACCCTTATGCTGCAGGGAACGGGCTCCGACGTCGGAAAATCCGTTCTCACCGCGGCGCTCTGCCGGATCGCCAAACGCAGGGGGCTGAGCGTCGCTCCCTTCAAACCCCAGAACATGTCGAACAATGCTGCCGCCTGCCCTGGCGGTGGAGAGATTGGCCGCGCGCAGGCATTCCAGGCCTTGGCCTGCGGACTGGAGCCGTGCACCGATTTCAATCCGGTCCTCCTGAAGCCTGAGACCGACCGGCGTGCACAATTGGTTGTTCACGGCGAAGCCGTCTCGTCGATGGATGCTGCCCACTACATGGCGCGCCGCGGCGAGCTTCTGGGCAAGGTGCTCGAAAGCTTCGACCGGCTGACGGCGTCACATGACCTCGTCATTGTGGAGGGCGCCGGCAGCCCCTCAGAGATCAATCTCCGCGACAGGGATATCGCCAATATGGGCTTTGCTCGCCGCGCCGGCGTACCCGTCTGCCTGATCGGCGATATCGACCGCGGCGGTGTCATCGCCAGCCTTGTCGGCACGAGAGCGGTCCTCGACCCGGACGATGCTGCGATGATCACGGGTTTCCTGATCAACAAATTCAGAGGGGACCCAGCGCTATTCGATGATGGCGTAAGAGCGATTGAACAACGCACGGGCTGGCCGTGCCACGGCGTCATACCCTGGCTGCAAGCAACTGCCGCACTGCCGGCCGAGGATGCCGTGGTGCTCTCCCGGCCTGCACGCCCCTCCGGCGGCGCATTGAAGATCGCCGCGCCGATGCTGTCGCGCATGGCGAATTTCGACGATGCTGATCCGTTGAAACAGGAACCGAATGTGGACTTTTGCTGGATCCCTCCGGGCCGGCACATTCCACGCGATACAGATGTAGTCATTCTGTTCGGCACCAAATCCACGCTGGGTGATCTCGCCTTCCTCCGCCAGCAAGGTTGGGACCATGATATTGTCGCGCACGCCCGATCAGGTGGGCGCGTGCTCGGCATCTGCGGTGGCTACCAGATGCTCGGTCAACAGATCATGGACCCTGACGGAGCCGACGGTGAACACGGTGAGGCTCAGGGATTAGGCCTGCTGGAAGTCGACACGCTCATGGCCTCACGAAAGAAGGTCAAACCGGCCACCGGCGAGTGCGCGATAAATGGCGCAGGCATCTCGGGTTATGAAATCCACACGGGACAGACCACCGGCACGGACACCGCTCGTCCAATGTTCCGGCTTGACGGCATGCCGGACGGCGCCCGCAGCGCGAATGGCCTTGTTGAGGGTACTTACCTGCATGGCGCGTTTACGAACGATGCCTTTCGGCAGGCCTGGCTCGTTCGTGCTGGCAGTACTGCCGATCTCGGCGGCGCCGGTTACAGCGCCATCGTTGAACACGCACTCGACAGTCTGGCAGACGGAGTTGAAGCCGTCGTGAATTTCGAAGCGCTGCTGCAAATGGCTCAACCTGCTGGCTGGCATCCCGCAAGCTGACAAGCACGTCCGCACAGTTATGGGCCAACCGGGCATTCCGGCCATGTTGACGCTATTCCTGACTTGAGCCGATTTTTCCCATCGACCAAAGCACCGCGATCCAACCGGCCTTCACACGCGGCAGGGCCAGCATGACGGCTCCGGTGACCGTGATTGCCGCGCCCGGGAGGGTGATCCATAGCGGCAGGTCTGACATCGACACAAAGAATGTGACCGCCACGAGGAATGGCGCCAGCATCAGCACGGTCAGCCAGGCCGGCCCATCCTCGGATGGAACCTGTCCGAGCGGTGCGCCACAACAAGCGCATACGTCCACTGGCTTCAGGTACGCCCGGTAGAGTGCCCCTTTCCCACAAGCAGGACATTTCAGCGCCAATCCGCGAACGAGCGCGGTGCGGGGAGGCGTAGGGGCAGTCTCAGGCATGGGTGATCGGCCTAAACTCGCAGGGTAAACGTGCCTGGCCGGATGCCTTCGCCGCTACTCCTCGACAGTGATATCCGTCAGCTCCGGATGATACCCCTTATAGTCAATCGACATATCCAGTTTCAACGCATCCATGTGAGCCATTTCCTGACGGAATGCGATTTCATAGGTCGTCGTCAGACCTGCCGGAAAATAGACGTCCCCTGACGGCCTCATTTCCAGAACGCTGGAGTTTGCATTGACGCTGCTTCCATCAGCCAAAGTTGCTTTGGGTCGATCAATATTAAGCCGGACGCCCTCATCAGACGGATTTTCGATGTCGAATGTACAGGTCGGATTGACGGGATTACGACAGCCAAGAAAGACAAATTTGAGCGGACCGACATCAAAAATGTCGTCTGGCGAAGCAACCTGATCATAACGCGGCGTTCTCACTGCCGGGGGCGAATCCCCGATCATGATATTTCGGAATTCCCGCTCATAGGAATCATAGTCCAGCCGCAATTGTGGCCAGAAGGACTGGAACATTTCGGCTTCGCGATTGAAGGAAACCTCCCAAGTGAACGCAACTCCTTGTGGGGCGTTGGATTCATTCTTGCCTTCCAAGCTCAGCAAGGATTTTGCGGCAGTGACCCTGACACCCTGACTATTATAGGCAATGATGCCGTCGCTCACATTCACATTCACATTGTCGGTTCCGGTATTCATCATGTCGAACCGGCAAATGGGGGCGTCGGGATTGGAGCATCCCAGGAAATGTACTTGCAGGCCGTTGACCTCATATGCGTATTCCGGGTGAGCAGGATCGACCGGGCGCATGGTCTTGATCTCGACCTGCTTGCCACCACGAACCGCAATGTCGCGAAACTCCTTCTTGTAATCGACACCGCCAACCGAGAAGCGGAAGCGAAGCAGCTGGTAAATATTCGCCGCGCGACGAAATGTGATTTCGATCTGCGTCGTTTCCAGAGATGGAACGGTCCAATTATCGTTCGAATTGGCTTCGATCTTTTTCCGATTTCCTTCCGTCCAGCGACCGAACTCATCGACCCCCCACTGCTCACCAAGCCTGAGGTAGACCGGATCCGGTGTCGGGTTCATCACCGAAAAGACGCAGCGCGGTGTTTCGGGCTGGTCACAGCCCTGAAATTCGAACTGCAAGCCGCCAAATTCGAAGCTCGCTCGCGGGATGGCTTTTACCTCATTCTTCGCGGCGGTGGCGGCTTTCAGTTTCTGGATGCGGGTCTGCAGCACCTGATTGTCGGGATCGAGCTCCAGCGCCTTCTCATAGGCGGCCAGCGCCTTGGCTGCGTCGGACGGGGCGAGAATGTCACCGGCGCTGCGTAGCAGTTCTGCCCGGGTTTTCGCCGGCACTGTATCGCTCGCCTCAGCCGGCGCGCCGGCGCTGGTGACGATGTTGTCTGCAGCTGCTTCCGCGTCTCCGGAAACCGCGAGGAATTTCGCGTCATTCAGTGCCGGGTCGTCTGATGTCAGCAGTTTGGTAAGCGCAGCTTCATACTGCACCTGCTCGTCCTGAGAGACTTCGTCGCCGCGGGCCTGCGCCTTGCCGATCGCATCAGCAACCGAAGCGGCCACAACCGTCGCAATCCGCTCCTCACTCAGCTGGAACTGTTCTTTGATATCGCTTCTTGTCGCTACCTGCTGGTCGGGAAAAAGGCGTCCCCGAATCTCGTCATTCAGGAAGACATAGATACCGACCATTCCGCTGATAACACTAATACCGGTCACGATGAGCGCAGTATGTGAGCCTTTTTTTTCTGACATCAGAATCCCCACAGTCCAAAACGCAAACTGCAGCGCATGCGGCGTAAGATGGCTAGTTTTTTCGTCGCGTCAGATCGATCGCAAATGAACCGGTGTGATCAAAAAACCACACCGTGAAGCGAGAAACACATAGGGGGAACGCGCTGCTTAGCCGACCCTTGCCCAGGCATCGGGGCTATCGCCCATCATCAGGATGTCAGCCAGCGTTGCGACAAGCGCACGGGGACGGATCGGCTTTTCGATCATGGCGATGAAGCCGGCTGCCTTGCAAGCCATACGGCGGGCATCGGTCAGGTCCGCCGTCACGGCCAATACCGGGATTTCCGAGTTCGGCCCCGGTGTCATGCGCAAGGTACGCAGGATCATGTCCCCGCTTTCATCCGGCAGGTGAATATCGGTCAGGATCGCCTGATATCCGACATCGAACACATATTCCCGGGCCGCCGAAGCATTGGGAGCATGATCAACTTCCCAACCGGCTGCGCGCAGCGCTTCGGTGATCACAAGAGCGCTGGCCGCGTGATCCTCGATCACCAGGATCCGGCCAAGATCGAATTTACCCATCTGAGGCCGGATTGTTTTCTCCGGCGCGGGGCTGGCAACGAGGCGAGGTCCGGCTTTGCGGACTGGGATGTCCACCATGAACACGCTGCCACCGTCAGGATTGTCGGCCAGCGTGATCTCGCCGCCCATGGCTTTCGCCAGAGATTTCGCGATCGCGAGGCCAAGCCCGGATCCGCCATGCGTATGCACGGTTGTGGCGCTCGCCTGTTCGAAGGCCTCAAACAGGCGCGCCTTGTCTTCGTCCGAGATACCGCAGCCGGTATCCGACACGCTCATTCGTAAACGGAGCGAAGACTCATCGCGCCATGTCGCGAGCGATACATCGACATGGCCGTGCTCTGTAAATTTCAGCGCATTGCTGAGCAGGTTGAACAGGATCTGGCGCAGGCGCAGGGCGTCGGCCTCGATCCTCGGCGTCCCGTCTTCGACATGGATGCGCAGGGCGACCCGCTTGCCTTCGGTGCGCGGCTGCCAGACATCGCGGGCCTCGGAGGCAAACTCATCCAGATCGAAAGGCGCGGCGCGCAATGGCATCTTGCCGGCTTCGAGACGCGACAGGTCCAGCAGATCGTTCAGCAGGCGCTCAAGGTGGTGGCCGCTTTCGGAGATGGTCCGCGCCAGACGCTTCGGCTCACCGCCGGACACACTGTCCTGCAGCAGGTCTGCGACGCCCAGAATGCCGGTCAGCGGCGTGCGGATTTCATGCCCCAGGAAAGCGAGGAAATCGGCCTTCTCACGAGCAGCGGAATTCAGTTTCGCCCTGGCGGCCTCCATCCGCCGGGCCGCTTGGCCCAGCGTACGGGCACGCATGGCATTTTCCTTCGCGATTGTCGCGCTCAGGACCGCCGGGCTGACAAGGCCGAGATAGACGCCTTCCCGCATGACGATCAGGCCCTCGCAAAGGGCGGCCGGATTTTTCGTGGCCGCCGTCCCGGCAGCGAGACCAGCGGGCGTATTTGCTTCGACGATGAACGGAGACCCGGTTGCCAGCATCGACACCGGCTGGGACGCCCAGACCATACGCCCTTCAGGGCCGACCATGGCTTCAGTCACAGCACCGCGCGTCACGAGGGAATAGGCGCTATCTTCGTCCCGCAGCGGCAGGGCAAACAGGGACGTATCGGACAGGAAGAGGCTCAGCGCCGCGGCACAATTGGTATCCGCAGCAACCGGCGGGATCGGCAAAGAAATGTCTTCGACGCGCGCGAGCATCCGGGCCGTCTCTCTTCAGTCAAACAGAAGAGAAACAATCGCCCGGAATTGTTGAGAGGCCGCTAACTTTTGGTTACCAGCGCGTTAACCGCCCCTGCTCTGACAGGCTCAGACAATCTCGCTGTGATGGCTCACGATCTTGTGGACGAGACCATATTCGACGGCTTCCTTGGCGCTCATCCAGAAGTCGCGGTCGGTGTCTTCCTTGATCTTCTCGTAGGACTTGCCAGTGGCTTCAGCGAAAATGCGGTTCAGGCGCTCGCGCATCTTGATGATTTCGCGGGCCTGGATTTCCACGTCCGTTGCCTGGCCGCCGACGCCGCCGCGCGGTTCATGAAGCAGGAAGCGGGTGTTCGGCAGGGCGTACCGGTTTTCCTTCTTCGCCGCGGCGTAGATCAGCGCGCCAGCCGAGGCGCACCAGCCGGTGCCCAGGATTTTCACCGGCGCCGGCACGAATTTGATCATGTCGTGGATCATGTCGCCGGATTCGACATGGCCGCCCGGCGAGGACAGGACCAGCAGGATCGGCTTGTCATTCTCGGACGACAGCGCCAGCAAACGCTCGCACACGCGGCGGGCCTGCAGGAAGTCGATTCCGCCGGTCAGCAGGATCGTGCGGGCCTTGAACAGAGCTTCCTCAAGGAAAGCATTCGGCTCGGAAGCCTTTTTCTCGTCATTCTCGTCGTCGAGGCGCGGCTCGCGGGCAGAATAGTCCATGATGTCTCCGGTTCGCGGGGATTCTTACGAAGTCATAGGTGCGGTGCCACGCGGCCCGGGTCAAGGGCGGGGATGCGGGAACCTTGGGGAAGAATTGCAAAGCATGCCAAGGGTGTGCAGCTGGAACCGATGTCCAGAAATAAGACCGACTATCGTATCAAATCAGGCACTTTTTTTGCTTTGGCCCACAGACTTGGACACTGGAACCGAACTTATTTCATGACCACACTTTCAGCCACGACTTCGCAGACCCGTTATTTCTCTCCGCAATCAGCGGCACATGCAGCAACCGGGCTGCACATCAGCCCACGCCATGTTGGGCGCGGCCTGTTCCTGATAGGCGGCGTGCTGCTATCGGCACACGTGTTCGTGCTGGTCATGAATTTCGGCTTTGGACGGGACTATCTTTGGGGCCTGGCGGAAAAGTTCAATGTGAACAAAGAGATGAACTTCCCCACACTTGTCGCCACGATTGAGCTGTTGGCTTGCGGTGCCTTATTGGCCGTGAATGCTCATTTCCGTCCTGGCAGCCTGGAACAAGTACCAGGCTGGTGGATCCTCTGCGCTATTTTCGTCTTCCTCGGTTTCGACGAGAATATCGGCCTGCACGAAATGACCAGTGGCCCGACCTCACAGCTGCTGCAGGCCGAATGGGTGCCAGAATATGCCTGGATGATCCCTTACAGTGTTGCGCTTGTCATCGCAGCGGCTGTGCTGCTGCCATGGTTCCTGAAAATCGAACGGTCCTCGCAGATCCGCTTTGTTGTTGCGGGCTCAATCTTCGTTTCGGGAGCACTGGGCATCGAGATCCTTGAAAGCGCCAATTTCAGCGCGGCAGATCCCGAATTACTGGCCGGCGGTGAGAAACTGGCCGATATTTCGCTCCGCCAAGCGATGCTGACCACCGCGCAGGAATGCATGGAATATGTCGGCGCGGGCTATTTCCTTTATGCGCTGATCCTGCGACTTGGCGGCCTGACGCTCTGCGTCGCCCCGGCAAAGGAAGCCCAACTCGACTAGGCCGCTTCCGCGACGATTCTCGCGACATCCTCGGCGTAGCGCTGGGCTTTTTTCTCGCCGACGCCGCTTATGTCGCGCAGCGCTCCAGCGTCCGCGGGGCGCTCGCGGGCGATTTCGGCGAGGGTACGGTCGTGGAAAATGACGTAGGGCGGCACGCCGCGCGCCTTGGCTGTTTCAGTGCGCCAGAGGCGCAGGGCATCGAACAGGACCTGATCGCGCTCTGAAAGGTTATCCTGCACCCCAGCACGAGCCACCCGGCCCGTCTTGCGGCGGCGTGCGGCAACAGGATCGGCCCGCAGGAACAGCGTCCGCTCACCCTTGAACAAGGCCCGGGCCGCGTCGCCATCCGGCACCATGACGATGGGGCGCATCGCATCGCCGCCTTCGGCCAACATGCCATCATAGAGCAGCGCATCGAATATCCGGTTCCAGCCCTGCTTCGGCAGCTCCGCCCCGATACCGAAGGTGGACTGCGCCGAGAGCTCCTCATCGAGGGCATCCTTCGCCTGCCCCAGCAGGTGCTGGATCAGGCGCCCGCGCCCCACGCGTTGGCCGCAGCGCAGCACGGCGGACACGGCCATCTGCGCCCAGCGGGTCGCGTCATGACTTTCCCCGCCCTCGCCCCGGCAGATGTCACACGTCCCGCACGTTTCGGACGTCTCCTCCCCGAAATAGCGGCGCACGGCCAGGCGGCGGCATTCATCGCCATCGAAGAAGGCGAACAGCTGGCGTGTCTTGGTGATCTGCACCCGCTTCACCTCGTCCGGCGCGTCGCCGTCATAGGTCCAGCTGAGCGACCGGCGCATGTCCGCCGGGCCGTAGAGGGCAATACCCTCCGCAGGCTCGCCGTCGCGCCCTGCCCGGCCAACTTCCTGCCAATAGGCTTCCATCGTCTTCGGTGGATCGGCATGGATCACAAAACGCACATCCGGCTTGTCGACACCCATGCCGAACGCGACCGTGGCACACATGGTCAGACCGTCTTCCAGCAGGAACCGCCGCTGGCGCTCGGCCCGCACATTCGCCTCAAGCCCGGCATGATAGGCGAGCGCCGGAATGCCCGCTTTCTCCAGCGCCTCGGCCAGATCTTCGGTGGCATTGCGCGTGGCGCAGTAGACGATGCCGGAGAGGCCCGGCCGCGCCTTCACCAGCGACACCACCCGCTGCGTGCGATTGCCTTCTTTAGGCTCCGCGGCAAGGGCAAGATTCGGCCGATCAAAACTTGCAACGTGGACGGAGGGTTTCGTCAGGTTCAGCTGGGCAAGGATGTCATCCCGCGTCCGCGCATCGGCCGTCGCGGTAACCGCAAGGCGCGGCACGCCGGGGAACAAATCCTTCAGCCGGCCAAGGGCTCGATAGTCCGGCCGAAAGTCATGCCCCCACTGGCTGACGCAATGCGTCTCATCCACCGCAATGATGGAGATGTCCATCTTCGCCAGCCGGTCGGCGAGGCCGGTGCCGAGCGCTTCGGGCGAAACATAGAGCAGGTCCATCTCGCCGCGCTGGGCCGCATCCAGCGCATCGGCGCGTGCGGTGAAGTCCATCGAGCTGTCGAGCCGCTCGGCCCGCACGCCCGCCTGTTTCAGCGCGTCTACCTGATCGGCCATCAGCGCGATCAGCGGCGAGACGACAAGGCCGACGCCAGGGCGCAGCAACGCCGGGATCTGGTAGCAGAGCGACTTGCCGCCGCCGGTCGGCAGCACGGCCAGCGCGTCGCGCCCGGCCAGCGCATCGGAGATCACATCCTCCTGCAGGCCCCGGAACGCCTCATAGCCATAAACCCGTTTCAGCAGGTCACGGGCATCGTCGAGAGTGGGAGTGGGAGACATGGCTCTTGTTGTGGCGGGCCCCGTGAGTCGGGGCAAGTGGGCGGGTGCGCGAATCAGGCCAGATAGGCTGGATGAAACAGACGCCCTACCCGCCCGAAGCCCCGAAGGATTGTGCGCTGTGCCCGCGCCTTGTGGAGTACCGTGAAGCTGTCGCCGTGAAGGAGCCGGACTGGTTCAATGGCGCCGTGCCGAGCTTCGGCGACGAAAAGGCGGAGTTGCTGGTCATCGGTCTCGCGCCGGGAGTGACCGGGGCGAATCGGACGGGGCGGCCATTCACGGGCGATTGGGCAGGCGACCTGCTCTACGCGACCATCGACAAATTCGGCTTCTCCAAAGGCACCTATGCCGCTGATCCGGAAGACGGTCTCGCCCTCACCGGCGCGATGATCACAAACGCGGTGCGCTGCGTGCCGCCGGAAAACAAGCCCGTCGGGGCGGAAATCAATGCCTGCCGGCCTTTCCTGCTTTCCCGGATTGAGGCGCTGCCGAAGCTGAAAGTCATGCTCTGCCTCGGGAAGATTTCGCACGATTCGACGGTGCGCGCGCTCGGTCTGAAGCTCAAGGACCATCCGTTTGGACACGGAACAAGGTATGAAGTGACTGTCGGCGGACGGGGCTATTCGCTGGTCTCCAGCTATCACTGCTCCCGCTACAACACGAACACCGGACGGCTGACGGCGGAAATGTTCGAGGATGTGTTCGCAATGGCGCGCGAGGCGATCGGCTAGGCCGTTACCCCTCTTTCAGGATCCGCGCTTTCTGCCTTGCCCAGTCGCGTTTCGCTTCGACGTTCCGTTTGTCGTAATTCTTGCGGCCGGTTGCGGTACCGATCAGCAGTTTCGCGATGCCGCGGTCGTTGAAATAGAATTTCAGCGGCACGATGGTCCGCCCGGCCCGCTCAACTTCCTGCGAAAGCTTCGACAGTTCCCGGCGCGAGACGAGCAGTTTCCGCTTGCGGCGCGGCTCGTGGTTGAACCGGTTGGCGCCCTTGTAGGTCTGGATCTCGCAATTGATCAGCCACAGCTCGCCCTGTTCGGGGCTGACATAAGCCTCGGCAATGTTGGCCTTGCCTTCGCGCAGGGATTTCACCTCGGAGCCGGTCAGCACGATGCCGGCTTCGAGCGTGTCTTCCACTTCATAGTCGCGGCGGGACCGGCGGTTCTCCGCGATCATCCCGTCGGAGCGGCCCTTGGTTTGAGTATTCTTAGACATGGGCCCTATTTAGGCATGAAGCCCGGCAAGCGCCATGGCCGCATCGATCTGCTCGCGCGCGGCGGCGTCCGGCGGGGTCAGCGGCAGGCGTACGTCCGGCTCACACAGGCCAAGGCGGTGCAGCACATATTTGGCCGGCCCCGGCGAAGGCGAACAGAACATCGACTTGTGCAGCGCGATGAGGCGGCGTTCGATGGTCTGGGCGGTTTCGAAGTCCCCGGCATTGAACGCCTTGTGCATGGCGGCACAGGCCTCCGGCATGACGTTCGCGGTCACCGAGATGCAGCCCGCCCCACCCATGGCCAGGTGGCCGAGCGCAGAGGGGTCGTCGCCGGAAAGCTGTACGAACTGTTCCCCTTCGCCGATCTGGGCCGCATGCTGCGAGACGCGCTCCATGTCACCGGTCGCATCCTTGATGCCAACCACGTTCGGCAAACGCGCGAGTCGGGCCACTGTAGACGGCTGCAAGTCCACTATAGTCCGGCCTGGCACGTTATAGAGGATCACAGGCATGGCGACGGCATCGTTGATCGCCTTGAAGTGGGCGTACAGTCCATCCTGATTTGGGTTGTTGTAGTACGGGCACACAACCAGCGCCGCGTCCGCCCCGGCGGCCTTGGCGTGGCCGACAAAGTCGATCGCTTCGTCGGTGGAGTTGGAGCCTGCCCCCGCAATCACGGGCACGCGGCCTGCAGCAACCTCTACACAAAGCGAGACGACGGCCTTGTGCTCTTCCGTGCTGAGCGTCGAGGTTTCACCGGTCGTGCCGACAGGCACCAGCCCCGCCGAGCCCCCGGCAATCTGGCGCTCCACCAGTTCAGCAAACGCCTTCTTGTCCACGGCCCCGTTCTTGAATGGAGTGACCAGCGCTGGGATTGAGCCATGAAACATCGTATTCTTGCCGCGATTCAGGTGTTGTTTGGAATGATCCATATATGAATCGCCTCTGCCTTCCCACGCTTTGGCCAATAAATAAACACCCGGTGACAACTCACATGATCCGACCCTTCGCGCTTTCTCTGTTTGCCGCCGTAACCGTTTCCGGTGCTGCAGCTGCCGGTTTGCCGGAGTCGCCCAGCCTGAAACCTGATCGTCCCTACATCTCGACGGCAACCGACTCGCGGAACGCTGAGATCCTCCACAAGGCGCTGGACGCGGCGGGCCGGTATCAGTGGAACGAAGTCGCCCGTTATCAGGCACAGGCCACCGATCCTGCCGTGCGCGACCTGATCATGTGGAAACGCGCCAGCGAGGGTGTTCCGGGCATGGGCTTCAAAGAGGTCAACGATGCCCTGACCCGCCTGCATGACTGGCCTAAGGCCGGAAATATGCGCGCCCGGGCCGAAGAAATCATCGAGCTATCAACCCTGTCGGCGGCAGAACGGATCGACTGGCTGAAGAAATCCGGCCCTCGTACCGGCGAAGGCAAAGTGGCGCTGGCCAATGCCCTGCGCGAAGTCGGCATGATGGACGAAGCCGTCGAGGCTGTCCGCGACGCCTGGCACAACAATTCCATGGACCGCGCGCTGGAGCGCCAGGTGCTGGCCCGCTTCGGTGGCCAGTTGACCCAGGCCGATCATCAGGCCCGCGTTGAATTCCTGCTCTGGACCAACCAGCGGACCGCAGCCTCGAACCTGAAATCCCTGCTCAGCTCCGACTATCGCAAACTGGTCGACGCCCGCATCGCGCTGGCGAGCCGTGGGCGCAACGTCGATGCGCTGGTCAACGCCGTGCCGGACAGCCTGAAGGACAATCCCGGCCTGCTGTATGATCGGGCCCGCTGGCGCCGAACCCATGGCAACCAGGAAGGCGCCATTCCGCTGCTCACCCAGATCGACGGCAAGGATGTTCCTGCCGCCGGCCGTTCGAAACTCTGGAAAGAGCGTTCCATCGCGCTGCGTACCGATCTCAAGGATCGCAACTGGAACCGCGCCTACCAGCTGGCATCGCCGCACGGCATGACATCAGGTAGCGACTTTGCGGAAGCCGAATGGGTGTCCGGCTGGATTGCCCTGCGCCTGAAGGGCGAGCCGGAACGCGCGCTGCAACATTTCGAGACGATGTCGGAAGGTGTATCGACGCCCATCAGCCTGTCTCGCGGTCAGTACTGGACGGGCCGGGCAGAAGATGCCCTCGGCGAAACGGCCCGGGCGCAACTGGCCTATCTCGACGCCGCGGCACATAAATTCACTTACTATGGCCAGCTCGCCGCCGAACGCGTCGGCGACCGGCAGATCTTTTTCGAGCCTGCCGCCAAGCCGACTGAGGATGAGGTCGCGGCGTTCGAAGCCCGCCCGATGGTGAAGGCTCTGCGCCTGCTGGGGGAAGCGGGCGAGACGCAGCTGTTCCGCACCTTTGCCTACCATCTGGATGACCTGCTGGAGACCGAAGCGGACTACATTCAGCTCTCGAACCTCGCCAGCGAATACCATGTGCCAGACATCGGCGTTCGCGGGGCCAAGGCGGGTCTCGCCAAGGGCATCGTCGCAACAGATGCCGCCTACCCGGTTGTTTCCTATCCGCTGCTGAAGGAGCCACAGGTCGAACGATCGCTGATGCTCGCCCTGTCGCGGCAGGAAAGCGAGATGAACCCGAACGCGATCTCCTATGTCGGTGCGCGGGGCCTGATGCAGTTCATGCCATCCACCGCCTCGCGCGAGGCGCGGATGAGCGGCCTGCCCTATCGCAAATCATGGCTCACCGATGACCCCGGCTACAACATGACGCTGGGCGGCCAGCATCTCGATTACCTACTGAACCGGTTCAATGGCAGCTACATCATGACGGCAGCGGCCTACAATGCCGGCCCGACCCGCCCGTCGAGATGGATCTCGGACTATGGCGATCCGCGCACGGGACAAGTGGACCCGATAGATTGGGTGGAGTTCATCCCGTTCAGCGAAACGCGAAACTATGTCCAGCGCATCCTGGAGAACACGCAGGTCTACCGCTCTCGCCTCTCAGGCAAGCCGGAAGAAATCAGGATCCAGGAAGACCTGGAACGCGGGAAGGAATAAGCGGCCTTACCGCGCCGGAACGTGCGCTGCGATCAGCTGCGGACCGTCGGCGGCGAAGGCACGTTCGAGGGCTGTGTCGAACTCTTCTGCCGTGAAGGCATCCTGCGCTTCGACGCCCTGCGCCTCGGCCAGTTTGACCCAGTCGATTTCCGGCTCACCAAGTTCCAGCATGGACTTGGCCGTCGGACCGGGATTGCCTGCGCCGGTGCGGGCGAGTTCGATATTCAGGATACGGTAGGAATGGTTGACGAAGACGACGTTGACCACATTTGCCTCTTCCCGCGCCATGCTCCACAGCGCCTGGTTCGTGTACATGCCAGCGCCATCGCCTGAGATGCAAAGCACTTTCCGGTCCGGCGCGGCAACCGCAGCGCCGAGCGCGAGCGGCATGCCCTGCCCGATGGCGCCGCCGGTCAGCATCATCCAGTCGTGCGGCTGCGCCTTCTGGGTCATCAGGAAACAAGGCAGGCCGTTCGACACGCCATCATCGGAAACGAATGTGCCTTCCGGCATATGCCGCGCGAGCGCCATGCCGACCGTTATGGCATTCAGGTCACCTGTCGGCTGGCCGGGAATGTCGAGTTCAGCGAACTCAGCAGATTCCTTCGCGCCGATGGCATCTGCCAGCGCGCCAAGGATCGCGGCACTGTCGGTTTCCGGACCGCCGATGATGTAAGGCTCGCAGCCTTCCGGAACGAGCACCGAGGGTTTACCTGGATAAGAGAAGAAGGCGACCGGTACCTGCGTCCCGGCAACAAGCATCAGGTCTGCGTCTTCAAGGTCGGCAATCGCTGCTTCAGCGAAATACTGCATCCGGTCAGGGATGAAGGTGCCAGCGCCGCGCGCCTGACGCGGGAAGAAAGTGTCGGAGATCACACGCAGGCCTGCCGCTTTCAGACGGGCGCCCTGGGCCAGACCTTCCTTCGTCAGCGCCGTGCCATTGATCAGGATCACGGGCTTCCTTGCGTCTTTCAGTTTCCGGGCAGCGTCTTCAATGCGGGCCGCATCCGGCTTGCGCAGAGACGGGCGCGCGCGCGTCTTGCCCGGCTTGCCGCCTTCGTTCCAGGCTGTATCGGCTGGTAGCAGCAGGCTGACCGGGCCCGGCACCGGTCCGAAACTCGCTTCCCACGCCTCCGCGGCGAGTTCCCCCGCATCGGCCACCTTGTCGGCAGATTTGATCCAGTTCGAATTGGGCCCGGCGAGGCCCATGATGTTGGAGGTGAGCGGCGCGTCATAGCGCAGGTGCGGGACGGCATGATCGCCGATGACGTTGATCATCGGCGTCCAGGCGCGTTTTGCATTGTGGATGTTCGCCCCGCCATTCATGTAGCCGGCACCCAAGTGCAGCAGCGTCATGGCCGGATTGCCGGTGACACGGGCGTGACCGTCCGCTGCGCCGGTCGCGACGCCCTCGAACAGGCAAAGGACAGACTTGATCCGCGGCTCATGGTCGAGCGCGGTAACAAGATGCATCTCCGACGTGCCGGGATTGGCGAAACAGGCAGTGACGCCGTGGTCCGCCAGTGTGGAAACGAGCGCTTCGGCCCCGGTCATCGTTTGAACCTGTGTATCGGGCATGGTGTTTCCTTCCTGTCGTCTTGTCTGCCCGTGTTTAGCCTGTCGGCGCCACGGATCAACGCCTGAGATCGATGATGTCCGGCCCGGGCGCTGCGGCATAAAGCTTTTCGACATCGGCCTTGCGCAGGTCCTGCGTGCGGGACTGGTTGATATAGCCCTTTTCCGTGATCTCACCGGCATCGGCGCGCGGCGGGATCGGCTGCAACAGGACGCGTGCAATGCGCGCCGCCGGGTTCGGATGATGCCGGTTGTGGTCCTGCAGGCCGAGTTTCACATGCTCGATCACCTTCGGATGACGTGCCAGCTCTTCCAGCGGCAGGGGCTCGCCCACAAGACGCTGGCACCAGGCTTCGTTCAGGAAGCCGAGCAACGTGATGTCCGCCTCGTTCAGGCCACACACAACGGCATCAGAAAGCGCCCCACCGGTCGCGGCCACAGCGTGCACGCGCACCGTACCCGCCGAGACCCACGTGCCGTTGGAGAGTTTGAACTCCTCCGCCGTGCGCCCGTCGAAGGCGAGGCCGCGTTCGGGATTGCCCGGATCGACGAATTTCACCGCGTCGCCGAGCTTGTAATAGCCTTCCTCGTCGAAGGCTTCCGCCGTCTTTTCCGGATTGCGATAATAGCCGGGCGTGATGTTCACACCCTTGACGCGCAGTTCCATCTTTTCGCCATTCGGCACCATCTTGAACGTATTGCCCGGCAGCGGCAGGCCGATCAGGCCCATCCGGTCATTCGGCCAGTGGACATTGGAGGCCGTGGGCGCAGTTTCGGTCGCGCCATAGCCGGCTGAAAGCGAGATACGCTCACCCGTCGTGCGCACGGCGACCGCCTGAATGCGTTCATAGATGTCCTGCCCCATCGAAGCGCCGCCGTAAGCCATGCAGACGATGCGGGAGAAGAAGACATCCGCCAGTTCCTGATCCCGTTCCAGTTCCGTCGCCAGCGCGGCCCAGGCGGCCGGGACGGTGGTGTGCTGTGTGGTCGGAACATCCTTCAGGTTACGGATCATGGCCGGCAGACGCGCTGGCGTCGGGGCACCTTCGTCGATATAGAGCGTACCGCCCCAGTCCAGCATGTTGTGGAGGATGGAGTGGGCACCATAGGTGTGGCTCCACGGCAGGAAGTTGCACATGACCTGAGGCCCGCCGGTGATCTCGTCGAGGCGCGCCTCGTCCCAGACAGACCGGATCATACGGGCATTACAAGCGACCATGGAGTGCAGATTGATGACCGCTTTCGGCTCACCGGTTGATCCCGAGGTCATCATGAAGCTGGCGACCGAGTCCGGTGTCAGCCTGTCATAGGCGGCGTCGGTCTCCGGGCCGGGCGCGCGGCCAAACTGTTCGATTCGGACAGCGTCGCAGCCTTCCGGCGCCTCCCCGCCATGGATCACGAGCCGGCCGTCCATGCCCATACCGTCCAGCCCGCGCTGGTAGGCGGCGCCGTCTTCGACATAGATAAATTTCGGCTCGACCAGGTGATCGATGTATTTGAGACGGCCAAGGTCTTCCGACAGGAGGGCGTACGCAGGCGTCACCGGCACGACCGGGCTGCCCGCCCACATGGCGGCGTATTTGATCAGCGCATTGTCCACGGCGTTAGCCGACAGGATCATCAGCGGCGCATCCGGGCCGCCACCTGCATCGAGGAAGCCCTGCGCGAGACGCTTCACCGTGGCGAGGCCTTGCGCATAGGTCACTTCCCGCCAGCCATCGCTGCCGTCCTTCGGCCGTTCGGCCAGCCAGACAGTATCAGGTCTCTGAGTAGCCCATTTCACCAGCGGCGCCAGCATATGCGGCGGGCAGGTCTTCAGCGGGTTGCCATTGTCGAGATAGATCGTGCCATCATCGCGGCGGTCCACCTTCAACTTCAGCGGAAGGTAAGGCACTTCGCGGAATGGAATATGTACTGTGTCGGCCACCCGGTGGCTCTCCCTGATTATTGTTTTTTCAGCTCAGACGAGGCCGCGTGTGGGAATGTGGACCACATGGCCGCAATGCTTGCAATGCACCGCGTCACGGTCGTGCATGACGAGGCCGCATTCCGGGCATTCATATTCCACCTTGTCGTTCGGCTCGATGATCGCCTTCAGCAGCTGCAGGAACAGCGTCAGGCCCAGCACCATGATCATGATGGACAGGATCCGCCCCCAACGCCCGATCATCAGCACGTCGCCATAGCCTGTGGTGGTCAGGCTTGTGACCGTAAAATACAGCGCGTCCAGATAGGTGTGAATGTTCGGATTCAGACCGACCTGCGTAGCGTAGACCAGCGCAGACATGATGAATACGAACACAATCAGGTTCGTCACCTTGTCGATGACCTGTTCATGCCGCTGGAAGAAGGGCGTCAGAATCTTGACCCGCCGCACAAAGGTGAACGCGCGGATAGCCCGCATCGCGCGCAAGACCCTCAGGAAGGCGAAGTTCGAGACCAGCAAGGGCGCCAGCATCGTGACCACGACGACCAGGTCCGCCAGGTTTACTGGCCGGAAGAAGAAATTCACTCGATGCCGGGCAATGTAGAAGCGGGCCAGATAGTCAAAGGCGATGACAATCCCGATCACGTAGTCCAGCAAGACATGGTGATACCCGCGCTGCTCGAACGGCGCCCACAGGAAGTAGGCGATCGTCACAAAATCGAAGGCCAGCATCAGCCAGCGGAACCGGAACGGCCAGGGCCCATGGCCTTCGTACAGCCAGAAAAGGGCCCGGTTCAGCCCTTTGCGTTCGTGCTTCATGACCCCTGCTCCAACGCCCGCAAGGCACGCGCCAGATTCGCGCGCGCCGCTGTATCCCATTCTGCATGGGCGATGTCGGTGAAGTAAAGGCGCGGACGGGAAAGGAAACCTTCGAGGATTGCCCCCCGCCCGGCCCGGTAGGCGTCTGCCGGAACGAACGAATATTCGGCCCGGATATCCCGCTCATACTGGTCATAGACAGGTTCGGGCGCGCCAAGGATCGACAGGTCCATGTCCAGGAACAGGGCGAGGTCTCCGGCATCCTGCGCAGGCAGGCCTTCCGGTCCAGTGTGAGTGGTGGTGGCGCGGATAATCGTTGCGGCAAAGCCGATGTCATGCGGCGGGACATGGCCGGCGGCTTCCCGTTCCAGCAATTGCGCGCTTTGTTCCTCATTATCCTTTGCTTGCGGGTCGTACACGGCATCGTGCCAATAGAGTGCCCAGAGCACAGGCTCCGGCCGTTTCAAATGCCGCACCCAACGGCGGTAATGGCCCAGCAGCGCCTCAATATGCACCCATGTGTGATAATGGCGCTGTGGCTCATCATAGCGCTGGCGCAGCGCTTCCATCAGCGCGGCTGGGATCAAGTGGCAGGCTCCAGCGTCTCATTGAAACGCACAGGCTTACCGCCGCCTTTCTTTACGATCTCGCCGTCGCGCATGACAAAGCCGCCGCGGATGATCGTGGCGACAGGCCAGCCAGTGGCTTCGAAGCCCTCAAACGGCGTCCATCCACATTTCGATTTCGACCAGTCGGCAGTGATCGTTTCCTTGCGCTTCAGGTCCACGACCGTGAAGTCGGCATGGTAGCCCTCAGCAATCCGGCCCTTGTCTGCGAGGCCGAAAACGCGTTGCGGCCCGGCGCTGGTGAGTTCCACGAAGCGCTGCAGGCTCAGCTTCCCATTGTTCACATGGGTCAGCATAATCGGCACAGTGGTCTGCACGCCCGGCATGCCGGAGGGGCTCGCCGGGTAAGGCCGCGCTTTCTCTTCTTTCGTGTGCGGAGCATGGTCGGATCCCATGACGTCCACGATGCCGGCGTTCAGCGCGCGCCACAGGGCATCCTGATGGCGCTGTTCGCGGATGGGCGGGTTCATCTGGGCAAAGCCCTTGAGGCGCTCGTAACATTCCGGTGCCGCGA
The DNA here is from genome assembly GCF_003263315.1 of Hyphomonas sp. GM-8P. NCBI lineage: Bacteria > Pseudomonadati > Pseudomonadota > Alphaproteobacteria > Hyphomonadales > Hyphomonadaceae > Hyphomonas > Hyphomonas sp. GM-8P. The sequence goes on along the minus strand of NZ_AWFE01000072.1, from coordinate 50,212 downwards.
GGGTCAGGTGCTGCGGCAGGCATTCGACGCTGGCGATGTCCTTCGCATCGCGCAGGATTTCCATTTCTTCCGCGGTCGAGATGTGCAGCACATGGATGCGCTTGCCGACCTTGCGAGCGAGGCGCAGGAGGCGCGTCGTGGAAGAGACGGCCGCCTCGACATCGCGCACCACCGGGTGGCTTCGCCAGTCGCCCTGCACGGCCAGGCCCCGGCGCTCCTCAAGGCGGTATTCGTCTTCTGAGTGGAAGGCAGCACGGCGCTTGATGACGCGCAGCACGGCTTCAACGCCCTCATCATCCTTGATCAGCAGGTCCCCTGTTGAGGCCCCCATGAACACTTTCACACCGCAGCAACCGAGCATGCGCTCCATCTCAGGCAGCAGGTCGATGTTCTCGTGTGTCGCGCCAGCATAGAAAGCGTGGTCGACATCCATGCGGCCGGCGGCGCGATTCAGCTTGTCCTGCAGCATGGCAGGCGTCGTCGTGGCGGGGTTGGTGTTCGGCATTTCGAACACAGCGACCACGCCGCCAAGCGCGGCCGAGCGCGCCTCGGTTTCGAGGTCAGCCTTGTATTCCATGCCCGGCTCACGGAAGTGGACCTGGCTGTCGATGACGCCCGGCAGGATATGCAGGCCGGTGGCGCCATAAATCTCTCCGGCCGAGGCCTCGGTTAGGTCGCCGATCCGGGCAATACGCTCACCGCGTACGCCGATATCGGCCTGTGTTTCACCACCGGGAGTGACGACAGTGCCGCCGCGAAGGATCAGATCGTAAGTCTCGCTCATGGGCCCCTATATGCGCTTGCACGCACGCCCTGTCACCCGCCTCCATGACGTTGGGTGACTGTTGGCCGCGCAGAGGTTTACGCATACGTTACCCCCAGATCGCACGACATAATCGCGACGGGAGGAAATCGAGTGCCAAGGCTGAAAGAAGCAGGGCGGGAAGCAGCGAACGACTACGCCACACAAATCTTCAACATCGTCTTCGGTGATCGCGACCCTGTCGCAGAACCTGGCACGGCGACGGGCACGCCCGGCAATTGGTGGACGGTGTTCAACATAGTACCGGAAGCGTTCGAGCACACGACGGAAGGCTTCCGCTTCTATCGTTCCAAGAACCGTCTGATCGATCCGAAGCTGCGCGAGCTGGGCCAGATCCGGGCGGGCTATACGGTTGGCAGCCGGTTTGTTTTCTCACAGCACTGCAAGGCCTGCCGACATCTCGGCATGCCGGAGGAGCAGATCGAGGCCATACCGCACTGGCAGGTTGCCACCTGTTTCAACGAACTGGAACGGGCGCTGCTGGCCTATACGGATGCGCTGGTGCTGGAGCGCGGGCGGGTGCCCGACGGCGTGTTCGAGACACTGAAGAAGCATCTCAGCGACGAAGAGATCCTCGAATTCACCTACATCACCTGCACCTACATGATGCACGCCATCATGAGCCGGGCCCTGCGCCTGGAATACGATGATGTCGATGAACCGGTGACAGAGGTCCCCGCACCGGAAGGGTATTATGACGACGTCATGAGCATGGTGGACCGCAAGAAGGAGGAATAGTCATGGGATACCATCACCTCGCGCTCGCGGCGAAGGACATGAAGGCCACGCACGATTTTTACGAACGGATCATGGGGTTCGAACTGGTAAAGGTCGAAGTCGGCCCGATCCCCGGCGGCGGCTGGGGCAAGCACTTCTTCTACCGGATGGACGGCGACGACAACCGGTTCATCGCCTTCTGGGAACTGCACGAAACGGCGGGGCAGGAAAACTACCAGTACGACCTGAACGAAGCGGCTGGCCTGCCGCCAGGCACCAATCACTATTCTTTTTCGGTCGACACCGCCGAAGAGCTTGCCGCCTGGAAGGACCGCTGGAATGCGGCCGGGCTGGACGTGCTGGAGATCGACCATAACTGGTGCCACTCGATCTACACCAAGGACCCGAACGGCAATATTGTGGAGTTCTGCGCCACCACCGGCAGCTTCACACCGGCAGACCGTGAACGCGCCCTCGCCGCGCTGGACGATACCGAGTTCAAGCCCTCCCCGCCGCCTGCCAAAATGCAGCCCTGGCCTGCTGCGGAAAAGGCCGACGCCTGACCGCAGGGGGATATTAGGGTTTCGCCCCGTAAGATCTGACGATCTGTAGCGAGTACAGGCGCGCGCGTGACCACGACGATCAACAGCGAACGGTGAAGCGGCTCCGGGAAAACCTGGGCGTGCGCTATTTCCTGGCCAGCCTGGCAGGGCTGGGAGTCGACTACGCTGTCACACTGCTTCTCTATCATCTCGCCGGGCTGGACCTGTCCGTCGCTGCGGCGATCTCTTTTTGCCTGGTAGGCTCGGTGTTTTACCTCGTCCATGAATTCTGGACGTTCCGGCAGGAAACCTCCCGCTTTTCAGCGCGCCGGATGATTGCGAACATTGGTGTCCTTCTCCTGTCCGGCATAGTGCGCGTGGCCATTATCGCGGTGCTGGAATGGCTGCAGTCCCCCGCTGGAATCTGGATCAGCGCCTATTTTGCCGCTGGCGTCGCGGGCTCCTTCACTACGAATTACCTGCTCAATCGCTATTTCGTGTTCCGCCGCTGACACCTGGTGTCAGCAGGGCTGCTTGACCCATTGCCGGACGCGTCCCACAACTCGGCCTCCCCATTCACCGGACACGAGGCCTCCTCCCAATGAAGCTCGCCCAGACTCGCCCCAACAGCCAGACCCTGCTGCGTCCGGTCCTGATCGGCATTGCCGGTGTCGCTGCGCTGACCGTCTCCTCGCACATTTCTGTGCCGATGTACCCGGTTCCGATGACGATGCAGACCATGGTGGTGCTGACACTGGGCGCCCTGCTGGGGCCTCGCGCCGGGGCGCTGACGGTGCTCGCATGGCTTGCCCTGTCGCTGACCGGGGCCCCCGTCCTGTCCGGCGGCAAGCCGGGTCTCGTGGCTTTGGCAGGCCCGACGGCTGGTTACCTGATCAGCTTCCCGCTGGTCGCTTTCGCTGCCGGCTTCCTGCCGAAAGGTGACCGGCTCGGCGCGCATGCCTCGAGGCTGGTGGGCTTTGTCGGCCTGCACACGGTGATCCTGTTTGCGGGCTGGAGCTGGCTGTCCGCACTGACCGGGCCTGAGGTGGCTTTCGCAACCGGCGTTGCGCCGTTTCTGTTGGGCGCGCTGATAAAGAGCGGCCTTGCGACCGCACTGCTGGCAGCTTTCCCGCACCGGGCGGGATGAGGCGAGGACGCCGATGATGCGCTTTCCGCACCGCAGCCTGATACGCCTGACCGGGCGTGACACGATCGCCCTGCTGGAGCGGACCGTGACGAATTCGGTGAAGGATTGGGCCGCTGGCGAGGTGCGTTACGGTGCACTTCTTACCCCCCAAGGCAAGATCATATCGGACTATACCGTGCTTAGGACGGACGATGGCGTGCTTGTGGATGTGCATGAGGACGCCGCCGAAGACCTGATGAAGCGCCTGAAAATGTTTCGCCTGCGCGCTGAGGTCGAGATCGCCCTGGACGACACTCTTGCCGCCGTTCGCACCGATGATGCGACCGACCCGCGCTCGCCCGCCCTCTGGGGGCGCCGCTGGGTTCCGGTCGCCGAGGCCGGAGAGATGATCGCAGTTGAGGACTGGGCCGAAAACCGCATCGCAGCGGGCGTGCCCGAATGGGGCGCCGACTATCGCGCAGCGGAGGTGTTCCCGACGGACATCAATATGGATGTGATGGGCGGCATCGATTACAAGAAAGGTTGTTTCGTCGGGCAGGAAGTAGCCAGCCGCATGAAGCGGCGCGGCAAGATCCGCAAGCGTACGCTGACCGTTCATGGTACCGCGCTGGAGGCGGGCACGGACATCTTCTCCGCTGCCCCGGTCGGCACGGTGACCAGCGTCGAGGGCGCCATCGGCCTCGCCCAGGTGCGGACCGACCGGCTCCAGAAGGTGCTCGATCAATCACTGCCGTTGACCTGCAACGATCAGCCCGTGACCTTCGATGTACCTGACTGGGCACGCAACGAAATGAATGCCCTTGGCACGGAGGCCTCTGGTGAGTGATGATTTTCCCTGCGCCTGGGCGCCGCTGACGGACGAGCTCTACCGCACCTATCACGACACCGAATGGGGTGTGCCGGAATATGATGGCCGGGCGCTGTGGGAGAAGCTGCAGCTGGACGGCATGCAGGCCGGCCTTTCCTGGATCACCATCCTGCGCAAGCGCGAGTCCATCCGCGAGGAGTTCGACCAGTTCGATCCGGAGAAACTCGCCCGCTGGACACCGAAGCGCGCCGAAAAGGCGCTGAAAAATCCGGGCATCATCCGCAGCCCGAAAAAGATCGACGCCCTGATCGGTAACGCGCAGGCTTACCTCGCCATGGAAGACGCCGGTGAGGGCTTTGCGGATTATTGCTGGGGCTTTGTCGGCGGCGCGCCCATCGTGAACAAGTGGAAGCACTTCCGGCAGGCTCCGACGTCCACCGACTGGTCCGCCACCATGTCGAAAGACCTGAAGAAGCGCGGCTTCAAGTTCGTAGGACCCACCATCGTCTATGCCTGGGCACAGGCGGTTGGCATGGTGAATGACCATGACGTAACTTGCCCCCGTCACCGCGAAGTGCAGGAGATGGCATCATGAAAAGAACGATACCCCTGATATTTGCGGCCCTGCCGCTGATGGCTGGCTGTGTGTCTGCCAATAGTGCCGAAGGCCACAAGGCCGAGGCCTATGCCAAGTGCAGCTATGCACCCGGACCGGAAGAGCGCGAGAAGTGCATGAAGACGGAACTGGCCCTGATCGAGGCGCGTGAACGCGCAGATGCTGAGCGCATCCAGACCGACCGCGAAGCCGCCGAACAGCGGCAGGCCATTCTGGAAGCCTCTGGCGTTTCCCGGGAAGATGCGAAGCAAACGAGTGATTCCGGCCTCCACCTGCCTGACTGATCCGGTGTCTCGACCCGGCCGACAAGCCGCGCTACAGAAAATCGGATAGAGATTCAGGACCTTGCCGCATGACTTGCATGTGGCGTGCATCAAGAGGGCACAATGAAGAACGCCGTCATCTCGTCCACGGGCCTGTGGACGCCGCCGCATGCCATTTCAAACGAAGAACTGGTCGAAGCCTACAATGCCTGGGCCGACAACTGGAATCGCGAGCGGGACGCGGACATCGCCTCCGGCCTGATTGAGCCGAAGACCCACTCCTCGGTCGAGTTCATCGAGAAGGCCTCCGGCATCAAGTCGCGTTATGTGATGAACAAAACCGGCGTACTGGACCCGGACATCATGGCCCCGCGTATCCCGGAACGCCCGAATGAAGAGATTTCCGTCCTCGCCGAGATCGCGGTGAATGCGGCTCGTCAGGCGCTGGAACGGGCCGGGCGGAAACCGGAAGACGTGGATGCGGTGATCTGTGCAGCCTCCAACATGCAGCGTGCTTACCCCGCCATGGCGATCGAAGTTCAACAGGCCCTCGGTATCGGCGGCTTCGCCTTCGACATGAACGTTGCCTGTTCCTCGGCCACCTTTGGCATCCAGACGGCTGCCGATTTTGTGCGAACCGGCTCAGCCAAATCCGTCCTGATGGTGAATCCGGAAATCTGCTCCGGCCACCTGAACTTCACCGACCGCGACAGCCACTTCATCTTCGGCGATGTCGCCACCGCCGTCCTGGTGGAAGAGGAAAGCATCGCGCCGGCCGGCCACTGGAAGATCCTCGGCACGAAGCTGAAGACCGAGTTCTCCAACAATATCCGGAACAATTTCGGCTTCCTGAACCGCGCGGCCCCGGAGGGGATCGGTGCGCCGGACAAGCTGTTCAAGCAGGAAGGCCGCAAAGTGTTCAAGGAAGTCGTGCCGATGGTGGCAACGATGATCACGGAGCATCTCGGCGAACTTGGCCTTCAGGGCACGGATCTTCGCCGTCTGTGGCTGCACCAGGCCAATGCCAACATGAACCGGCTGATCTCTTCCAAGGTGCTGGGCCATGAAGCCAGCGCCGATGAAAGCCCGACCGTGCTGGACACTTACGCCAATACATCGTCTGCCGGATCGATCATCGCCTTCCACAAACATTCGGAAGACTTTAAGCCCGGCGACAAGGGCCTGATCTGTTCGTTCGGCGCAGGCTATTCCGCCGGCACGGTGTTTGTTGAGAAAACGGCGTAGGGTGCGAGGCTTTTCGCCCGACCCTTGAAGACTCAGTCGTACTCGTCGTCGCTGAACAGGTCGCCCCAGAAGACTTCGCGGCTGGACTTGGCAGCCTCGACGACAACGATGATTCCGCCCATCAGGAGCACACAGAACGCCATAACCTGCCAGGGAGCCGTTTGTGCCACTGCCTCGAACATCATCACCGCCTTATAATGGATCGGGTAAACGGAGATGATTCCGTGCCCTTTTGTCAGTGCAGCAGTTTTCGCGCAAATGCCTTAACAGCGCATTTGGAAATAGGGGCAATCGCAGGGCGGGTTTGTAACCAGATTGCCCCCCTTTCTTTACCCTTATTACTGATGCTTTAAAGAAGGGCTGAATGACCGTTCGCAAGAAGCAATCCGTTAAGGCTCCCAGGGTCTGGCAGCGTATGCTGTCCGGACGACGGCTGGACCTTGTTCACCCCTCGCCCATGGATGTGGAAATCGAGGACATCGCCCACGGCCTGGCCCGTGTGGCGCGATGGAACGGCCAGACAAAAGGCGAGCATGCCTTCTCCGTCGCCGAACATTCTGTCATCGTGGAGCGGATCTGCAGAAAGCTGGACCCGACCATGAGCGCAAAGCACAGCATGCTGGCCCTGCTGCATGACAGCCCGGAATACGTGATCGGCGACATGATCTCCCCGTTCAAGGCCTTGCTGGGCGGCGGCTACAAGGATGTCGAAGGGCGCCTGCAGGAAGCCATCCACATCCGCTTCGGCCTGCCGCCTGTAACCCCGGTGCGCCTGAAGAAGACGATCAAGAAGGCGGACCTGATCTGCGCCTGGTTCGAGGCGACACAGCTGGCCGGCTTCGAAGAGGCAGAGGCCAACAAGCTGTTTGTCGTTCCGCCGGAAAATGTACGCCTGAAGCTCTCCCCGAAATCGGTACCGGAAGCGCAGGCGGCGTTCCTTGACCGCTTCCACAAGATCATGACTGAGATTGGCGCGCCATGATGAGGTCCGCATCCCCGTTGCTGATCGGCCTGTCGGCCGTGATGGTCGCCATCCAGGATGACATGCCTCTGGTGCTGGTCACGCGGCGTGGCAGCGAAGACGCGCTGCCGTTCGGCCCGTTCCACCCGGACAAGCACCGCACGTTCGACCTGTCGCTGCGCGGCTGGGTGCGGGAGCAGACGGGTTTCGAGCTTGGCTATGTCGAACAGCTCTACACCTTCGGTGACCGGGACCGGGAGACGCCCGAAGCGACGCTCGCCGGAGCCCCGTCGGACTCGCGCGTCATCTCGGTCGGCTACCTTGCCCTGACGCCTGAGGCCCGCCCGGCGGAAGCCGGGTTCGAAGCACGCTGGCAGAACTGGTATCGCTACTTCCCCTGGGAAGATCACCGGAACGGCCGCCCGGCCATGATCGACGCCCAGATCGCCCCGCGCCTGTTCACCTGGGCCGCCGGCAAGGAGATGCGGCTGGAGCGGGCGAAGATTGCTTTCGGCCTCGATGGCGCACGCTGGGCAGAGGAGCGGGTGCTGGACCGCTACGAGCTGCTCTATGAAGCCGGCCTCGTCGCCGAGTGCGCACGCGATGCGAACCTCGCCGAGGCAGACGTCACACTTGGCGAAGCCATGGCGTCGGACCACCGCCGCATTCTCGCGACGGCCATTTCGCGTCTCAGAGGCAAGATCAAATACCGCCCGGTCGTGTTCGAGCTGATGCCGGACCGGTTCACCCTGTCCGCCTTGCAGCGGACGGTCGAAGCCATTCTTGGCCTTGGCCTGCATACGCAGAACTTCCGCCGGGCACTCGACAAGACGGGGCTGGTGAAGGGAACCGGCGCGATGGAAACCGGCACGGGCGGGCGCCCGGCCGAGCTTTACCGCTTCTGCCGCGATCAGGCCATCTCGACCGGCGCGCCGGGCCTGTCGACCCCGCGCCGGTCTGCAGACTGACCTATTCTTCCGCTTCGGTCTCGAACTCTTCCGCGGCAATGCCTTCCGGCTGGCCGACGGCGACGAAGAGATAGTCTTCCGGGTTCAGGTATTCCTTCGCCACCCGGTTCACATCTTCGAGCGTCACCGCGCGGACCTTGTCATTGCGCAGGTCAAAATAGTCGATGCCGAGTTCGTCCTGGCGCACGCCCATCATCTGGCTCGCGATCTTGGCATTCGAATCAAAGCCAAGCGGGTAGGAACCGGTGAGATAGGCCTTGGCATCGGCCAGTTCTTCCTCGGTCACGCCGTTTTCGACGAAGTCTTCCATCTCGTCCTTGATACCCTGGATGAACTCGCCGGCACTTTCATTCTTGGTCTGGCCGCCGCCGCCCCAGGTCTGAAGGTGCTCGCCCGACGACAGGCTTGTATAGATGCCGTAGGTCAGGCCCTTCTCGATACGGAGGGTTTTCATCAGCCGACTTTCGAAACCGCCGCCACCGTAAGTGTAGTTTAGCACGAAGGCCGGGAAGAAGTCTTCATCGTCCCGCTTCAGGCCGGGGCCCGTGAACTGGACCAGTGATTGCGGCTGCGGCAGGTCAACGACGATCGGTTCTGCCGGTTCGAGTTCCGGCAGGACGATGTCCGGCGTTTCCGGCAAGGTCGAAGTCTCCGGCAGGCCGGCCATGACTTCATCGATCATCGGCGCCAGTTCTTCTGGCGTGACCGCACCTACGGCGGTGACCAGCAGGCGGTCCTTCACCATCAGCTTGCGCATCTGCTCTTTCGCCAGGTCCGGCGTCAGGGCCGCGATGCTCTCTTCCGAGGTCGTCCGCGCATAGGGGTGGTCCGGGTAGAGCGCCTGAGACGCGGCCTGCCAGGCAAGGAAGCCCGCGCTCGTCTCGCGTGTCTTGAGGCCGACCTGCTGCTCGCGGCGGAAACGTTCGAACGGGCCTTCATCGAAGCGTGGGTCTTCAAACGCCGTTGCGATCAGCGCCATCGCGTCTTCGGCATTGTCCGTCAGCATGGAAGCCGAGCAGGAGGTCCAGTCGTTCGACGCCGAACAGCCGAAACTCATGTTCAGGTCTTCCATCCGCGTCTGGAAACCGAGCGAGTCGAGATCGCCGGCGCCTTCGTTCATGTGATAAGTCACAGCATCGGTCAGGCCTTCCAGCCCTTCCGGATCGCTCGCCTCGCCGCCTTTCCAAGCCATATTGAGAGACAGGATCGGGATCGACGGTTCAGACACCAGCCACACCGATGCACCGCCCGGCGTCGTGAATTGCTGGATCTCTGCGAAGTCGCCGGAATGGACCCTGACCTCAAGCGGCGCCGGCTCTTCAACGACTTCGACTTCAACAACAGTTGCAGACTCCACCGGAGGCGGATTGAAATAGGCACAGGCGGACAGGCTGGTCGCGGCCAGCAGGCCGGCGGTGATGGTCAGGCGTTTCATCTCAGTTTTCCCCCTCGGCTGGCAGCAGCTGCGCCTCAATGAAGTGCCGGTCAGGACCGAACACGGTGCGGACGGCAGCGATCGCCTCTTCCGGAGTAATCGCGCGGACATCGTCCGGATAGGACAAGACGTCCTCGATCGTGCCGCCAATGGCCAGGGTCGAGCCGAACACGTTCGCCATCGTCGACTGGCTGTCACGGGCATAAATCGCCGTTGCGGCAAGCTTGTTCCGGGCCCGGACAACTTCCTCTTCCGTAAAGCCTTCTGCGAGCGCCTTGTCGACTTCCGCCATCACGGCCGTTTCGAGATCGTCCATGCTGACGTCGGGCGCGGGGCTCGCCGAAATCACGGCGGGGCCAGGATCGTGCAGGTCGGACCAGGCATAGGAGGCGGCGCTGATGGCCAGTTGCTGTTGCTCCACCAGTGACTGGTAGAGCCGGCTGGTCATGCCGCCGCCGAGCACTTCAAGGCCGACTTCCAGAGCGTAGGCTTCGTGCGGCGTGCGGATCTGCGAAACGCCATTGTAATACCGGCTCCAGACTGGCTGGCGCACTTTCGGATCGGAATGGACAATCAGCTTGTCTTCGGTCAGCAGCGGCACGTCGCGCCATTTGCGCTGGCCGTGGGCTGTACCTGTCGGAATGATCTGTCCGTACGTCGCTTCTGCCAGCGTGCGGACTTCGTCCTCGCTGACATCGCCCGCAACGACCAGGATCGCGTTCTCCGGGCTGTAGTACTCATGATAGAAATTCAGACCGTCTTCCGGAGTCAGCGCGGCCACTTCATCCATATTGCCGATGACAGTGATTTCGTACGGGTGGTCCTTCCACAATTCAGATAGAACCTGCTCCTGCAGGATGACGCCCGGATTGTTGTCGATGCGCTGGCGGCGCTCTTCCTTCACGACATCCCGTTCAGAGATGAAGGCGCCTTCCGGATCGTCATCGATCTCAAGGTTCACCATGCGGTCGGCTTCCAGCTCCATCATCGTGCCGAGCTGCTCCTTGGCCACACGTTCGAAATAGGCGGTATAGTCCCAGCTGGTGAAAGCATTCGACTGGCCGCCATTGCGGGAGACGATGGAATCGAACTCGCCCGGCGCCAGCGTATCGGTCTGCTGGAACATGACGTGTTCGAAGAGGTGGGCGATCCCGCTCTTGCCGGGTGCCTCGTCAACCGCGCCAACCTTGTACCAGACCATATGCGTCACGACCGGCGCGCGATGGTCCGGAATGACCACCACCTGCATGCCATTGTCGAGTTCGAATGTGGTCGGGGTCCAGGTCTCAGCAGACTCCGCTGCAGTGTCGGCCGATGCCGGCAAGGCGAAGACAGCGAGGGCAGCGAGCCCTCCGGTCAATATCCGTTTCATGGGCTTGTTCCCTTGCAAGAGTTGGAAGTCCGGCACCGGGCTGGATCAGGTTCCCGGCAGTTTGACCCGCGGCTTGGCGGTGGTGCTTTCGATCGTCACAGGCTCGTTGCCCGTAGCGTTGTCTGCTGCAGCAGACTCGGCATCCTCGGCATTGTCCTTGCGCCAGAACATGATCCGGTCAGCGACGCTCGGCGATTTGCGGATCGTCTTGAACTCTTCGTAGTCGAGTTCCGTGCGGATCATCGGGCTGACTGCATTGGCATCAGCTGCTGCGACGAGGGCCCGCTCAGATGCGCTGGCATTGACGCCAAGCGTCGAGCCGAAGGCCGCCGCATTGTCGTTCTTGGCCGCTTCGACTTCAGCCGGGAGGGACTGGCCGGCGCCCGGCGGACGTAGCGAGTATTCAGGTGGTACGATGAGCGGCGATTTGGTCACGACCCGGAACTCGTCCGGCGTCCGTGATCCGGCTGCTCCACTGGAACAGGCCGTCGTCGCCAGGCACACGGCGCCCAGGGCCAGAAGGGAAAGCTGCGTCTTCATGTGGCGTCCTCGCCTCTAAGTTTAGGAGGGCCGGTCCGGTTTCCCGGATGGCTTTCTTCCCGACAGTACGAATTGATCGAAAAACAGCAAGACCGCGCCAACACTGATCGCAGCGTCGGCCACGTTGAACACCCACGGGAAATGGAGCGCGCCGGCATTGATGAAGTCCACAACCGCGCCGAAACGCACGCGGTCGATCAGGTTGCCGAAGGCACCGCCGATCACCAGCGCCAGCGACAGTTTCAGCAGACGCCCCTCCGCCACCATCAGCCAGCGCAGGAAGCCCAGCGCGATGGCCAGCATGACAATCGCCAGGATCCACCGGCCAATGCCCTCGGACTGGAACATGCCGTAGCTCATGCCACGATTCCAGACCATCGAGAGGTTGATCGGGCCCGGCAGCTCGATCGTGCCGCAAGCAAAGCTGTTGTGAAAGCATTCCATGGCGCGGAACCGCTCGTTCGCCAGAACCATCGATTTGGTCACCTGGTCTGCGATCAACGTGACCGGGATGATGGCCAGCGGCCAGACCTGAGCGGGTTTCATTTGCATGCGGGGAGATTGCATCCCGTCCCGGTCAGATCAAGCGATTCCGTGCAGGTTGGCTTTGTCACTCGCCGTACGTCGCGTCCCAGGCTTTCACCGCCAGCGCATCTCGGGGGGTAATGTCCGGAAAGGCCGGATCGGCGAGGGCCGGGTCGAAATACTTCCAGCTGCGCCGGCATTTGATGCCTTCGGCTTTTCCCGGATAGACGACCACGCCCGGCGTATCGTCCAGCGTGAACCCGCCGCCCTTGCCTTCCAGCGTGTTCACCAGCTCCGCACCGGAGGTGATGAACAGGTCGGCTGGGTCTTCGCCCTCGAAGGCCTTCACCAGCTCTTCATCGGCGATGTGCACCACAGGCGCAGCCTCCAGCGAGGCGCCGATATGCTTTTCGCGGCGTTCCACTTCCAGCGCGCCGGTGACGACACGGCGGACAGTGAAGATCTTCGCCCAGCGTTCTGCAAGCTTCTCGTCTTTCCAGCCTTCCGGCGTTTCCGGGAACAGGAGCAGGTGGACTGACTCCGCCTTGCCGCTGAGATGGCTTTCGAGGAAGGCCTCTTCCATCGTGAACGGCATTACCGGCGCGAGCCAGGTGAGCAGGCGCTCAAGGACAGCGGCCATGACCGTGCGCGCGGCGCGGCGGCGATTGCCATAGAACGCTGTCGCATCGTCCCACGCATCCATCGTGCTGAAGCGCGGGTCACAGTAGAGGCTGTCTTTGCGGATGTCGAAATAGACGGCCGACAGGTCCACGCCCGCGAAATTGATGAGCAGACTCATCACGCGCTTGAAGTCGTAGACATTGTAGGCGGCCTTCACCTGTGCATCGAGCTCGGCAAGGCGGTGCAGCACCCAGCGCTCGAGACCCGGCATCTTCTCCGCCTCGATGGTCTCCTCTTCGGTCCAGCCGTCGAGCGCGCCAAGTAGATAGCGCACCGTGTTGCGCAGCTTGCGGTAGGTCTCGACCGAGCCCTTGATGATTTCATCGGAGATACGCAGGTCTTCGGTATAGTCGCCTGAAGCCGTCCAGATGCGCAGGATCTCGATCCCGTATTGTTTCTGGATCTGCTCCGGCTCGATCGTGTTGCCGATCGACTTCGACATCTTCTTGCCTTCGGCATCGACGATGAAGCCGTGTGTCAGCACCTGTTTGTAAGGCGCCATGCCGCGCGTCGCACAGCACTCCAGCAAGGATGACTGGAACCAGCCGCGGTGCTGGTCGGAGCCTTCCATGTAGAGGTTCGCCTGCCCGGTTTCCGGATCGATGATGCCGCGCTCACGCAGGGCAAAAGCGTGTGTGGTTCCGCTGTCGAACCAGACGTCGAGCACGTCCGTCACCTTGTCCCACTCATTGGCCGACAGGCCGAGCGGGCCGAGGAAGTCGTCTGCCGGCGTATCGAACCAGGCTTCGACGCCGCCCTTTGCGATGGCCGTCTTGATGGCGTTGTTCAGCGTATCCGCCTGCTCTTTCGGCAGCGCCGCCGTGTGCGGCTGGCCGGACTTGTTGACGAAGATGGTGATCGGCACGCCCCAGTTGCGCTGGCGCGAGATCAGCCAGTCCGGACGGCCTTCGACCATGGAACGCAGGCGGTTGCGGCCAGCAGCCGGGAAGAACTCGGTCTCGTCGATGGCCTTGAGGGCGTTCTCGCGCAGCGTCTTTCCGTTCGGGCCCGGCTTGTCCATCGAGATGAACCATTGCGGCGTTGCGCGGCGGATCACCGGCGCTTTGGAACGCCAAGAGTGCGCATCGCGGATCGTCGTCATGCCGCGCGCGAACAGATTGCCACTCTCGGCGAGGGCCGCGATCACTTCATTGTTCGCCTTGCCCGGCTCGCCGCGCTTCTTGCCGCTCGTGCGGATGATGTCGAGGCCGCCAAAGCGCGGCACGTCGGGCGTGTAGCAACCATCCGGATCGACGATCTGGCGGATCTCCTGCGTTGTGTGGCCGGACTCGACCCAGACATTGAAGTCGTCTTCGCCGTGCGCCGGCGCCGTGTGCACGAAGCCCGTACCGGCATCGTCGGTGACGTGCTCACCGGCGAGGAGCGGGATGTCGTGGGCAAAGAATGGGTCCATCGCGTGCAGCGGATGGGAGAGCTTGCCGAGCATCGCGGGATCAACATCCTCAAGACGTTTGTAGGCAGACACCTTCGCGCCATCCATGACGGCCGCAGCCAGTGCGTCGGCAAGGAACAGTTTCTCGCCCGGCTTGGCGTAAGGCGCAAAGCCCAGCTCTTCCTCGCTCATCACTGTCTCGACCTCGTAGAGGCCATAGGAGATATCGGGATTGTAGCTGACAGCCTGGTTGGCCGGGATCGTCCATGGCGTGGTCGTCCAGATGACGACTGAAGCCTCAGTGCCCTGAACCGGGAACTTCACCCAGATCACTGGCACCTTGCGGTCGTGGTATTCCACTTCCGCTTCGGCGAGCGCCGTGCGCTCCACCGGGGACCACATGATCGGTTTTGCGCCGCGGACCAGCGAGCCGGTCATTGCCATGCGCAGGAACTCGCCAACGATGGAGGCTTCGCTCTCGAACTTCATGGTGAGGTAGGGATTGTCCCACTCGCCCTCGATGCCGAGGCTGCGGAATTCCTTACCCTGGATCTCGACCCATTTTTCGGCATAGGCGCGGCAGGCAGCGCGGAACTCGCCGGGCGGCACGTCGTCCTTCGTCTTGCCCTTGGAGCGGAACTCTTCTTCCACTTTCCACTCGATCGGCAGGCCGTGGCAGTCCCAGCCCGGCAGGTAGGCCGCATCGAAGCCCGCCATCTGGTGGGAGCGGACGATGATGTCCTTGACGATCTTGTTCATCGCCGTGCCGAGGTGGATGTGCCCGTTCGCGTAAGGAGGGCCATCGTGGAGGATCCACGGCTTGGCGCCCCGTTCCTTCGCATCAACGCGCAGGCGCTCGTACAGCTTCAGGTCATCCCAGCGCTTGATCCAGTCAGGCTCACGCTTGGGCAGGCCGCCGCGCATGGGGAATTCGGTCGCGGGCAGGAAAAGGGTGTCGCGATAATCTCGGTCGGTCAGGGAATCGGTCATGGATCTTCAGTGTGAACGGATTGGGAGAGGTTTGGGGCTCAGAAAAGCAAATCCCGGCCTGGCCCAGACCCTTCGGTGGGGTCAGCGCGCAGCCGGGCGGCTAATTCGAATTGTGAATATCCGTTCCATCGGCAAGCGCCTTAACAGGCAGAGGTTAACCTGTCACTAGGGCGATGCCTCAGCGGGGTGACGAAGCCGTTGACTGGGGCGGACCGTAGGCAAGACGCTCGGCCACTTTCGAGCAGAGCGCATCGAAAACAGCGGCATTCTCGATCAGATTGCCCCAGGTAATGCCGCGGTCGAGGATCACATAACGCGACACGTTCACCGTATCCGCGTCGGCCTTGTAGACAGAGACGGCACTGAAAGCCCGGTCGATCTCCGTCACTTGCTCATAGGACAAGACAGACCCGAATGCCGCCATGAATTCGACGCCCCGGCAATCGGAGGCGGCTTCGTCGGCGCAAACGGTATAAATACCCAGCGTCAGACCATCCGGCAGGCGGGCAAACACAAAGGGCGCCCCGGAGTCGTTTTGGCCTGCGGCGAGGAATGTGCCGCCCATTTCGTCGACGATCAGGCGAAGATCGTCCAGCCGGACATTGCTGATCATGACGTCGGGCGCACGAGTCAGACGCGGCGGATCTTCCGGTAATTGCGCCAGCGCACTGCCGCTTCCCAGCGCCATCATTACAGCTGCTGCAAATGCCTTATGCAAACTTCACCCTCAGACTGCCACATGCCCCCACCTAGGGATGTTATTGCCAACGTTCGATGTCAGCAATGTGGCAGTGCCGGGGCAGATTACTCGTCGTCTTCTTCGTCGTAGAGCCAGTCGTACAAGTCTTCGTCGTCGCTGGGCCAGATGACATCGGCGACGAGCGGGCCGAGCGCGAGCGCGTTCTGAAGGTTGATCTTCAGGTTTTCCATGCGCTGGCCGCCATCGAGGATGAGGTAGCGCGTGACGCCAACCGTATCACCGTCCTTGTCCCACCAGGTCGATACGGCGGCATAGGACAGATTGGCATTATTGATGGCCTCATCCGTGACTTCGTCATCGTCATCATAGCGGACCTGGACCATCATGCCGAGGCAGTCGTCGGAATACTCGGAATTGCACGCTGTCCCGATCAGATGAAAGATCAGCCCATCCGCAGTAGTCGCGCGGACAGAGACGTCGCCCTCGCCGCCGACTTCCGTGATCGTGTGACCCTCGGAAACCGCAATGGCTTTCAGGTCTTCAAGACTCACGCTGCGAACAACGCGGTCGTCATCCGCAAGTGACGTGTCCGCGCTGAAGTCTTCCGCCGAAGCGGTCATGGATACGGCAGCGGCAAAAGCTGCAGCGGCAAGGAAAGTACGCATGGGAAACTCCCTCTCTTGATGTCCCCAGTCTGGCGCCAGCATGACGGGCGCCGGGAGGCATGAAAAGAGGTAAATCTAACAAAATCTACAGATTCGCGAGCCGTTTGCGCGCTTCTGCAGCGTCTGCGTGCATGGCTTCAACCAGAGCGTCCAGACTGTCGAACTTCAACTCGGGCCGGATGAAGGACACCATCTGGACCTCCAGCCACTTGCCGTAGAGATCGCCGTCGAAATCGAAAATATGCGTTTCCAGCAGCGGATCGCGGATGCCGGTCGTGGGCGTGCGCCCGAAATTGGCGACGCCATCCAGCCACTCGCCCTGCCGGTCGACCCGCGCCCGCACGGCATAAATGCCGTGGCGCGGATGAATCAGTTCGCCGAGATGCAGGTTCGCGGTCGGGAAGCCCAGCGTGCGGCCGTTCTTTTCACCGCTTTCGACCACGCCATCGGCAATCCACCATGTGCCAAGCAGTTCAGCCGCCACTTCAGGCTCGCCCGCATGAAGGGCCTGACGGATGGCAGTGGACGACGCCTTGCCTTCCAGCTCGATCACTTCGTCAACGATCGTGACGCCAAAACCCAGCGCCCGGCCAAGGCTTGCCAGCCGCTGGGCATGGCCCATGCGGCCGCGCCCGAAGCGGAAATCAAACCCAACCGAAACATGGTTGACACCAAGCCCGTCGACCAGGACATCGCGAACAAAGCCCTCGTCCGTCATGGAGGCCATTTCGCCATTGAACGGCAACTCGAACACGAGGTCAGCCCCGGCAGCCAGAATGGCGTTATTGCGCCGCTCGGGCCGGAAGATGCGGAAGGGCGGATCGCTGGGGCGGAAATAGGCGCGGGGCGGCGGCTCGAAGGTCGCCACGGCAAACTTGCCGCCACCCGCCTGCTGTGCCGCTTGCATCACCGCCTTGTGGCCGGCGTGGAGACCGTCAAAATTGCCGAGCGCAACCGAGGCTCCCCGCGCGCTGGCGGGCAGTCCCCGGTAGTCGGCATAAATGGCCAATCAGGCCTCCCGGCTCGGC
Organism: Hyphomonas sp. GM-8P; assembly: GCF_003263315.1. Taxonomy (NCBI): domain Bacteria; kingdom Pseudomonadati; phylum Pseudomonadota; class Alphaproteobacteria; order Hyphomonadales; family Hyphomonadaceae; genus Hyphomonas; species Hyphomonas sp. GM-8P. The sequence continues at coordinate 32,793 of NZ_AWFE01000072.1, read as the reverse complement.
GCAACCACTTCGGCGTCGCCGGTAATGACCCGCTTGCCATCTACGATGCATTCGATCTTGAGTACGACGCGGTTGCCGCGGTCGATCTTCTCGGCAATCGTCGCACGCGCCGTGACGGTGTCTCCGATATAGACCGGGCGGCGGAAACGCATGTTCAGGCCCACGAAGACGGCGCCTGGCCCCGGCAGGTTGTTGCCCAGGATGCCGGAAATATAGCTCGCCGTCAGCGCGCCATGCGCGATGCGCTTCTCGAACATGGTCGTGGCGGCATATTCGTCGGACATATGCAGCGGGTTGAAATCGCCCGAGACTTCCGCAAAGCGCTGGATGTCATCGGCAGTAATCTCGTGCACGGTTTCGTGCGACTGCCCGATTTCGAGGTCTTCGTATTTGAAGCCGGTAAATTCAGTCATTCCGGGGATGCTCCGATTCTTTCGACGGGCTTCGTTACACGCCTAAAAGCGGGACGTCACCACCTTAAGCCCGTCATGGCCCAGGTCGCCTGTTCTCCGTAAGCCGCCAGCAGTTCGACGACTTCCTCTTCGAAATCCTCGCCATGCTCCTTGAGGCCGGTGCCGACATAAAGGCTGTCGAATCCCTGCACGCCGGCGCCGCGCACGTCGGTGCCGGGGCTGTCGCCGATGCAGAGGATGCGCGACCGGTCGACCGGCTGGCCGCCCGTCAGGGCTTCAACCCGCTCGATGGCGAGGTGGTAGATCGGCGGATGGGGCTTGCCGGAATAGATGACCTTGCCGCCCAGGTCCTCGTACACATCCGCCAGCGCGCCGGCGCACCAGTAGAGCTGGCCGCCCACGCGCACCTGCTTGTCCGGATTGGCGCAGATCATGGGAATGCCGCGTTTGACGCTGAGGGAAAGTTCCTCGCGGTAGTCTTCGGGATGTTCGCCGACATGGTCGCGCAGGCCGATGCAGAGCAGCATGTCCGCTTCGTCGGCATCTGCGAAGTTCAGATCCAGCCCTTCATAGAGGTGGCGGTCATGTTCCCAGCCCTCATCGGCGCCGAGGCGCCAAACGGACTGGCCTTGGAACCGGGCCAACTCCGCGCGCGTCGCATCGCCGGAGGAGACGCAGTCATCGAACGCCGCATCGGGCACACCGAGCGGCTTGAAGTAGCGCGTCACCTGCGCCTTCGGCACGGGAGCATTGGTGATGAGGCAGACATGGCCGCCGCTTTCGCGGAAGCGGACCAGCGCATCGCAGGCATCGGTGAATGCGCTGCGGCCATTGTGGATCACGCCCCAGACGTCACACAGGATCGTGTCGTAGCGGCTGGCGATATCGGAGAGCCCTTGCGGGAATTGCGGTGCGGTCATGCGCGGCGAGGTAGGCTGCAGAGGCGCCGCGGTCAATTGCCGGCGTTGCAGTCGCTGGCCGGCAGCGGGTTCAGGATCCACTGAATGGCGGTCGGGATGGATACCGAATTGGCGAAATAGCAGCCCTTTATGCGGATCACCTGGCCGAGGCTGGTCTCGTCTGAATACTGCGGGGCATAGTTGCAGGAGACCATGTTCGCCGCGTGCCGCTCTGGCGATCCGGGGCGGATATCGAGCAGCAAATGGTTCGATCCAGTGGGGACTGAGACCGACTTCGCGCTGACTTCGCCATGACTATCGCAGACTATACCGGACCATGAGCCGTCTTCTTGCTGCACCGACGGATCAAGCGGCGGGGCGACGGTGAGATCCAGCCATACCGGGCCCTCTGCCATGTCCTGAAGCGCCGCCGGCGCCTCGAATTCCACATCTTCCGGAAGGTTCGCGACGACTTTTTGCACATCCGCCAGAGCGGTGCCTGCGGGCCAGAGAACGAGCGCCAGAATCAATGCGCGCATAGGCAATCCTCCGCTTCGATAAGGAGGACAGAGAATACCGGGATTGGGGCGATTTGAGGGTAGCTGCCTTCCGGAAAAAAGGGGGCTCAGCCGAAATTGGTGAGGCGCTGGACCATTTCCCGCGGAGGGGCGGTCTCTTCCATCAACGAGGCCTTGATAGGGCGCGGCGCGCCGAAGACATGGCCCTGACCGTAAGGGATCTCGTATTCGAGGATTTCGACGACGCTCGCCTCGTCTTCCATCTTCTCGGCCACCATGGTGATGCCATAGCGGGAGAACACGGCGGAGACTTCCTCGCCATCAACCCGGCGATTGATCGAGGAGACCGGGCGCGGGCCTGCTGGATCGCGCAGCTGGTCGATCAGGGCGGCGCCGTTCATTTTCACGAAACGCACACCGGCTGACTGGAGCCGCGGCAGGTCGAGGCCGAGGTCCGGCGCGTGATCGATGGAGAAGCGGAAGCCAAGCTCGGTCAGCTTGTCCATATTGTCCCGCATCGTGCGCGAACGGGTCTCGAACCGGTCAGCCCGGATCTCGAAAATGACCGCGCCGGAGAGATCCCGGTTTTCCGTCATGAATTCAAGGAACATAGGGAAGAAGGTCGAATCTTCGAGCGAGCTTGCCGCGATGTTGCAGAAGACGCCGACGCGGCGGTCACGTTCTGCCAGGCGGCGCACGATCTGCACGCAGCGGAACAGAGTGAAATTGTCGATCTGCCCCATCAGGTTGGCGCGGCGGCCGGCATCCAGGAATTCCGCTGGCAGGATCAGCGAGCCATCCGGACGGCGCAGGCGGGTGAAGCCTTCATAGAACGAGACCCGGCGCTGGGGCAGCGAAACGATGGGCTGGAGGTGCAGGTCCACACGGCCATCCTTCAGCGCATCGCGCACATCGCGAAGAATCGCATCTTCCTGCGGCGCGACGATCTTGTTGGTCGATGTTTCGGCGAGCCGGCTCTCGAAGCTGTGCGACAGGCGGTCGATCAGGCTTTCCAGCTGTTTCATCTCGGAAACCAGCGCATCGCGCCGTTCGGTCAGCTCGTGCTTGACGGTTTCCTCGACCACATCGGTGCGCGCTTCGATGACGTCCATCCGGCGTTCGGAATCGCGATTCTCTTTCTCGATGGCCTGCATGCGCGCATCGATTTCACGCTTCGAACTACCATTGGAAACAAGGACATGAATCTGGCTGAGCACTGCTGCCGTCAGCACGCCTGCACCCACCGACAATGGCAGACCCAGCTGAAGCATGGTCGCGCTAGCGTATCCAGCCGCGCCGCCGGCTGCGATGTACAGCAGGAACAAGAAAAATGTCATCAGCTCAGCACCCGAAACAATTCGTCAATCTTAACAGATATGGTCCATAAGTTAACGAATTGCTTGGATGTGGCGCAATTTGGGTGGTCCGGCAATCCCGCCTCACATTGTTGCGGAGAGGTCACATGCGCTGGCCCTGTCATAAACGGATACAATCCGTAACTGGACAGGACCCGGCCTGACCGATAGCGAGGATACAGAGACCCGGCACCACCGGTCCGCGGCCATCTTATTGGCCGGAGCGGGGGCAGTCTCGGGGGAGACACGGGGCGCGCAGAAATGTGCGCCCCGGTCCTTTATTCGGCTTCCGCACACAATCTGTTTCTGAATGCGAATGGCTGCTTCAGGCTGCGGTCAAGGCTCTGCGCTGGCGCCCTGAACGAGATATTGGGCGTTCTGAAGCGGCCACGTGTTTGCAGCCTCCTCGCCGCAAGCCAGCGTGAAGGCATCGATTTCATTGAATCTCGTGGCGAGGTCCATGTTGCAAGGCTGCAGGACGGCGCGCTGGCGGCCATAATCCACCCAGTAACCGGCCCGCCCGTCAGCGGCTTCCAGCTTGGTGACGACCAGGTCCCCGGTATTGAAGACTTCTGTTTTCGCGTCGCCTTCGCCGGGCAGCACGCCCAGCAGGGCCGCACCGAATCCACCCTTTGGCGATGCTTCGACAAAGATCTGGGCATCCGACAATTCATAGGCCTTGTTCAGGGCGGCCACGACATCTCGCAATCCGGAGGGGCCGCCAACCGCGAGCGGTGTTTCCCGTCCGGCGGTCCAGCCCGCATTGCGCACTTCGTCCAGCCCTTCGAGGTCCGCCGCCTGCAGCGAGAATAAAAGCACGGCGTCGAGGCTCGCCAGCGTTTTCCCGTCCATCGCTTTACGAAGCCCGGACGGCGTGCCGAACAGGACCCGCTTGCCACCGGCAACAACCAGCAGGCAGGGCGCGTCTTCCGAAGAAACCGTGCAAGGCAGCAGGGCGAAGTCGGCGCTCCGGACATTATCGGGTGAAACCGCAATGTCTGCGCCCTGCCCGCCGCTGCACGCCGCCAGAAACATAGAGACAAGAATGACGAGAACGCTGGCGCGCGGCACGGCAAAACCTCCCGGATCAGCCGATCACTGTGGTTCCGGGCTCTGTCACGATTTGTTGCTCGATGTAACCCAGCTGATCGATCTCGACCCGCACCCGGTCTCCGGCCTTCAGCCATTTGGGCGGATTGAAGCCCGCGCCAACGCCGGCCGGCGTGCCCGTGAAGATCAGGTCGCCGGGCTCCAGCGTGAAAGCAGCCGTCAGGTGCGCAATCTGGGCGGGAATATCATGGACCATGTCGCGGACATGACCCGACTGGCGCTGCTCGCCATTCACGAACGTCCGCACCTCCAATGCGGAGAGGTCGTCGATCTCATCCAGTGTGACGATGGCCGGGCCGACCGGGGCATGCGTATCGAACCCCTTGCCCATGATCATGGTCTGGCTGGCGCGCTGCCAGTCGCGGACCGAATAGTCGCAGCCGATGGTCACGCCCGCAACGATTTCAAAGGCCCGCTCGCGTGGCACGTGGCGCCCCTGCTTGCCGATAACGACGACCAGTTCGCCTTCATAATCAAGCTGTTCCGACACTTTCGGCAAATGTATATCTGCATACGGATCATTGATCGCGGTCGCCTGCTTGTTGAACCATTTCTGGATTTCCGGCTTTTTCGTATCGACGAAGCTGACGCTCTCTGCGGCGTGGGCCGCATAGTTCACGCCGATGCCAAGAATTTTTCCGGGCCGGGCGACCGGTGACAGGATTTCGATCTCCGAAAGCGGAACCGGCGCCCCATCCACCTCACCCTTGACGGCTTCTGCCAGTCCTGTCCCCCGAATGGGGGTTACAGATTGGGCGGAAAGTATTCCATATCTGATGGAACTCTGATGGCGAAACCTGATCAAATGCATATCGTTACCCTCTCGTCACACTTCAGCCAGAAACACACTTCACGCGGTTCATCTCGCGTTGTGGCGTGGGTTGGCAAGAGCTAGTCAGAAGGCAGACACGGGGACTCCAGAATGGACAACGGCATGGATCAGAATATCGACCTCGGCGTCCGGGCGCAGGAAAGCTCTGTCAGAGCGATTTTCGCGCCGGGTGAGCAGCTCCAGATGCCGCCTTACCAGCGCAGCTATTCCTGGGAAGCGCGCGAGGCAAACGAATTGCTTGGCGACCTCATCGATTCGGTGGAAACTGGCACGCCGCACTTCGTCGGCGCAATCGTACTGATCAATGGCGCCGAGAATGGCGTGCTGGAAATTGTCGACGGCCAGCAGAGGCTGACGACGCTGACCATCCTGCTCGCCGTGCTGCGGGATCTGGAACCGGACAGGGCCCGCGCGGCGATGCTGCATGCGCTGATCGCCGACGATGCACGCCCGATGCTGGGCGAAGGCGCCAACTGGCGGCTGACGCTGAACCATATGGATGGACCATTTTTCCGCGATGCCATCCAGACGCCGGGCGCGACGCGGAATCTGGACAAGGAACCGGGCGAAAGCGAAAGCCAGCAGCGCATGGTGCGCAACGCTGCCGCATTCATGAAACGCCTGAGCACAATGAGCGACGAAGACCGGCGCGCCCTGGCCGATGTCGTGATGAACCGCTGTGCATTGGTAAGGGTTGTCGTGGGAGAGAAAGAACAGGGTTTCAAAGTGTTCCGCGTGCTCAACACGCGCGGCAAGGAGCCGGACGCGCACGATATCATCAAGACCGAACTGTTCCAGCGCGCCCGCTTCACCGACAAGGAAGCCAGCTCCTATGCGGAGCGCTGGTCGGAACATGAAGCCGCGCTTGGTGGTTCGGCCTTCGACGACCTGCTGCGGCAGATCCGCTCCATCTATGACAGATCGGGCCGCGGGGAACTGATCTCGGCCTTCCCGAAGGCGGTCCTGTCCAAGGTCGATCCGCGCACCTTCCTGGAAGAAGTCCTGCCGCGCTATGTCGAGGCCTACCGGCTGATCACGACCGGCGAAGTGCAAGACGGGCCGAACGCGAAGATCGTCAGCGACAAGCTGAACCAGATGCGCGCCCTCGACCAGAGCAGCTGGCGGGCGCCGGCCCTCAAATTCCTGGTCGAACGCGGGGTCGACGACCCGCAGGCACCGGACTTCTTTACCCGGCTGGAACGCTTGTCTTTTGTGATCATGCTAGTGGTCACCGACCGGGATCAGAGGAACAAGCGCTTCAACAAGGTGATGGAGGCCATCACCAATGACCGGGTGCTGTTCGCGAAGAATGGCCCCCTGTCGGTGGACCGGTCCGACGCAAAAAAGGCCCGTGAGCGTATGCTGGGCCGGTTTGCGACATTCGCTCAACGACGCGCCATGGCGCTGCGGCTGAACGCGGCGCTCGAGAATGGCGTGACCATCCCGCCAGAATCCGACGCCACCGTGGAGCACGTGCTGCCGCGCAACATCCATGAGGACAGCCACTGGCTGACCGTCTGGCCAGATCCTGCCAAGCGGCGCGAGCAATGCGACACGCTAGGCAATTTCGTGCTGCTGACCCACAAGGTGAACCAGAAGGCCGATCGGCAGGACTATCGCGCCAAGAAGGAAGTCTACTTCAATGGCGGCGGCGGCATGGACTTCGCCCTCACCCGCGACCTTCAGGAGCAGGATGCCTGGACGGCGGACGTGGTGCGCAAGCGGACCGAGATGCTGGTCGAAATCCTCTGCCAGGTCTGGGACATCTGAACCACACACGTCAGGGTGCTTTCCCTAGGGACCCCCTAGCGGCGGCCCGCCGGAGGGCTTAGCCTGCATGCCGATACAAAACATGCAGGGAGCCCCGCCATGAGTCTGTTCGACCTTACCGGCAAAGTCGCCGTCATCACCGGATCCTCCCGCGGGATCGGCAAGGCCATCGCCGAAGCCATGGCCGATGCCGGCGCGAAAGTGACGATCTCGTCGCGCAAGCCCGGCCCGTGCCAGGAAGTGGCCGATGAGATCAATGCAAAACATGGCGACGGCACCGCTATCGCCGTGCCAGCCAACATCTCCTCCAAGGAAGAACTGCAGGCCATGGTGGACGCCACCAACAAGGCCTTCGGCAAGATCGACATTGTCTGCTGCAACGCTGCCGCCAACCCGTATTACGGGCCAATGGAAGGCATTTCGGATGAGCAGTTCGAAAAGGTGCTGCAAAACAACATCATCTCGAACCACTGGCTGATCCAGATGTGCGTGCCGCAGATGCGCGAGCGCAAGGACGGTGCGATCATTCTCGTTTCGTCCATCGGCGGCCTGCGCGGCTCTCCTATCATTGGCGCCTACAACATCTCGAAAGCGGCGGATTTCCAGCTCGCCCGCAACCTCGCCACCGAATATGGCAAGGACAATATCCGCGTGAACTGTATCGCGCCGGGCCTGATCCGTACCGATTTCGCCCGCGCCCTGTGGGAGAACCCGGACAATCTCAAGCGCTCGCTGGCCGGCACACCGATGGCGCGGATCGGCGAACCGGAAGAGATTGCAGGCGCGGCCGTTTATCTCGCCTCCAAGGCGGGCGCCTACATGACCGGTCAGATGATGGTGGTCGATGGCGGGGCGACCTGCTGAGACCAAAATGCATCTGATCGACAGACCTGAGAACGCACCGGCGGACGAGATCGCTTTCGACGATTTCCGCAAGGTGGACATCCGCATCGGCACCATACTGGAGGCTGAGCCGCTTGAAGGCGCGCGCAAGCCGGCCATCCGTATGGTGATCGATTTCGGTCCGGGCGTCGGCGTGAAGAAAAGCTCGGCGCAAGTGACCGTGCACTATGATCCCGAGCCCCTTGTCGGCAAGCAGGTGGCCGCCGTTGTCAATTTCCCGCCCCGCCAGATCGGCAAATTCATGTCCGAGGTGCTGACGCTCGGCTTTGCCGATGATGAAGGCGCGATCGTCATGTTCTCACCCGACAAACCCGTCCCCAATGGAGCACGTCTCGCATGAGCCGGACCGAACTATCCGAACAGCAGAAAGCCTTTTTCGACCGCCTGAGAAGCGGTAAATGGGAGTTGCCACCGGGCATCCGCAACATGGGCATCCGGCCGGACCTTTGGCTGAAAGAGGTCAGTTATGGCCGCACACTGTACGAGTGGCCGAACGAGGGCGACCGCGACATCAATGATGGCCGCGTCTTCGGCGGCTGGGTCGCAGGTCTGTCGGACCATATCGTGTCCATGACCATGGCGAGCGCACTGGAAGATGGCGAGTGGTTCACCACGATGGAACTGCAGACGCGCATCTTGCGTCCGGTGCCGCATGGCCTGATCACGATCGAAGGCCGCCTTGTCAGCCGCGGGCGGACCACGGGCCTTGTCGAAGCCGACTGGCGTGACGACAAGGGCCGCCACCTCGCCCGTATCACGGCGGCCAAAGCCATCCGTGAAATGACGGAACTCCGCCCCGATGTGGCTTCGCAGCTAGGGAAGTAACAGGCAGGCGTCGCCGTAGGAGTAGAATCTGTACTCGTTCGCGATGGCGTGAGCGTAAGCCGCGCGCATCACGTCTGTTCCCATCAGGGCCGAGACCAGCATGAACAGGCTGGAACCCGGTAGGTGAAAGTTGGTCACCAACGCATCAGTGCCCTGCACGGCGTCGCCTGGCTTCAGGAAGATGTCCGTTGGTCCAGTGGCCGGGTGTAAAACGCCGTCCGCATCCACACAGCTCTCCAGCGTGCGCATGGCCGTTGTGCCGACGGGTACAACGCGGTGGCCGGATGCGCGCGCCGCATTCAGGCGGGCGGCCGTTTCCGGCGTCAGGCGGCGCCATTCCTCGTGCAGGCGGTTCTCTTCCAGCTGTTTCTCTTCAAGCGGCTTGAACGTGCCGAGGCCGACATGCAGGCGCACTGTCTCACGGACAAGACCGGCCGCATCGCACTCTGACAGGAGGCGCGGCGTGAAGTGGAGGCCCGCCGTCGGCGCAGCGACAGAGGCGGCATCCTCACCAGCGAATTTCGTCTGATAGGTTTCCCGGTCTTTCGCGTCCGCCGGGCGGCGGCGCGCAATATAGGGCGGCAATGGCATGGCGCCGTGCCGGTCCAGCGCAGCCGTCAGCGCATCGCCTTCGAGGGAAAAGCGAAGACCGATCTCTCCGCCTTCATGATGACCGGTAATTTCTGCCGTGAAGCCTTCGGCGAAGACGATTGTGTCGCCATCCTTTAGCCGCCTACCCGGCCGGGCCAGCGCGCGCCAGTTGCATCCATCGATCCGCTCGGTGAGGTTCACATCGCAGGCAACGTCCTGCCCCGTCTCGTCCCGCGCCGGGCGCACGCCTTTCAGGGCGGCGGGCAAGACACGCGTATCGTTGAAGACGAGCACATCGCCTGCATTCAGGTAGCGCGGCAGGTCCCGCACCCCGGCATCTTCCAGCCGTCCGTCGCCGTGCACGACCAGAAGGCGTGCGGAATCCTGCGGTTCGGCCGGGCGAAGCGCAATCAGCCGTTCAGGCAGGTCAAACTGAAATTGGGTCAGATCCATGGGGCGCCCGTCTCGCAGATAGAGGCGGGCCGCGCAACAAGCCCGGCGCAGGCCTTACTTGTCCACCACCGCCGGGACGGAAGGTAGCGAGCAGACATCGATGTCGTCCTTGTCCGCAATCCCGGCCAGGAAGATAGGACCATCGGTGCGCTCGACCCAGACTTCAGGGCGCTCAGCTTCCGGCAGGTCTGCAGCAACCTTTGCGGATTTCAGGATGTCCGGATTGTCGACCAGTCCATCACGGGATTCCGGGCCGTGCTTGATAGCTTTCACGACATCTTCGCCGACAACCACACGGCCCCAGGCCGTATATTTGCGGTCAAGATGCTCCGCCTGCCCGCGCATGAGGAAGAACTGGGCATTGGCTGAATTCGGATCTTCCGACCGGGCGGTGGAGACCATGCCCTTGCAGTGCGGGATGTAGCTCTCAACCATGCCATCGACCGACATTTCGGCGAAAAAGCTGGCCTGTGTGCCGATCGGAAAGCCTTTGATATAGCCGAACTTTGCGGTGTCTTCCGGGCCGATGGTTGCTTCAAGCGGCATCGAGACGGGATCACGGCGGAATGTGAATTCGCCTTCGAGATTCGGCAGACCGGAATCCTCACCCTTCAGGGCGAAGATGTCGCCGCCCTGCGCCATGAAGTCGTCGATAACGCGGTGAAACGCGGTGCCATCGAAATCGCCGGAGCGAATGATCGTTGCAAACTGCTTATAGTGTTTCGGGGCAACCTCCGGGAACGCTTCGATCAGGACGCGTCCCTTGGTCGTCTCGAAGATGAAGAGGTTCTCCGGGTCAACCTGCCGCCAGTTTGCCGGATCGGCCTTCGCTTCGGCCACCGTGAATTCGGCCGGCGCCACCGACTCAGCCGTATCCTCCGCGAATGCCGTGAACGACAAGGCGAGCGCGGAAGCCGCAAGAGCCATTGGGGCGAATTTCCTGGGGGCGAAATTTTTGGGGGCGAGTTTCATGGTACGCAACGTCTCCATCCAAGCGCACGACGGCGCCTTGTGTTACCCAATGTCAGGCATCACACGTCAGGATTCAACGGTCTGAGACAGTGGATCCGCCCTGCAGGATTACTTCCCGTACTTTTCCATCAAGGCGCGCTTCACGTCCGGCGTCAGGAACGGCGTGATGTCGCCGCCCAAACTGGCGATTTCCTTCACCAGCCGCGAAGCAACCGCCTGGTGGCGCACATCAGCCATCAGGAATACCGTTTCGATATCGGGATTGAGCTGCTCGTTCATCGCCGTCATCTGGAATTCGTATTCGAAGTCCTGAACGGCCCGCAGACCGCGCACGATGATCTGCGCCCCGCAGGCTTCGGCGAATTTCATGAGCAGGCCGTGCATGGGCATGACCTTGATGTCCGCCAGGCCTGGCCCGTTCAGTTTCTCACATTCCGACCGCACCATATCGACGCGTTCTTGCAGTGAAAACAATGGCTTCTTGGCTTCATTGATGGCCACACCAATGATCAGCGTGTCGACCAGCTTACGTGCCCGGCCAATGATGTCGATATGGCCAATCGTCGGGGGGTCGAAAGTTCCCGGATACAGTCCTACGCGGTGCATGGCGGCCCTCCCCGGCCCTAATCTACGTGAAACAGCGGCGCTTATTCAGCGCCGCCGCCCTCTTCCATACCGGTTTCAGCGTCTTCCACAAGGCGAGCAACGGAAACAACGCGTTCACCTTCCGCCGTGCGAAGCACCCAGACCCCGCCCGTCGAACGGCCGGCAATCCGGATCTGTTCAACCGGGGTGCGGATCAGCTGGCCTGCATCGGTGACGAGCATGACCTGATCGCCATCATCGACCGGGAAGGACTGGGCAACTTTCTTGACCGGGCCCTTTTTCTTGTCCCGGCCCCAGATGTTCTGGGCCACAAGGCCTTTGCCGCCCCGGCCGGTGACCCGGTAGTCGTAAGCCGAAGACCGCTTGCCCATGCCGTCGTCGGCAATGGTCAGGACGAACTCCTCTGCGGCGCCGAGTTCTGCGAGACGCTCTGTCGAGAGCGAGGCTTCTTCGACGGACTCTTCATCATCGTCGGAGACCTCCTCTTCCTCGCCTGTCGCCGCCCGGCGCATGGCCGAGGCATGTTTGAGATAGGCGCGCGCCTCCTCGGACGTGACATCGACATGGCGCAGAATGCCCATGGAGATGACCTCATCCCCATCAGCCAACCGGATGCCGCGTACGCCCGTCGAGTTCCGGCCGGCAAACACACGCACATCGGTGACCTGGAAGCGGATACACTGGCCAAGGGCCGTGGTCAGCAGAATATCGTCCTTCTCGGAACAGATCTTCACACTGACGATACCGTCATCGGCATCTTCTTCCAGCTTCATGGCGATCTTTCCGTTGCGGTTCACGCGAATGAAGTCTGACAGCTTGTTGCGGCGGACATTGCCCGTCTTTGTGGCGAACATGACGTCAAGTTCGTTGCGGGACTCTTCGTCGTCCGGCAGCGGCATGACGCTTTCGATACGTTCATCGGCGGCCAGCGGGAAGATGTTGACCAGCGCCTTGCCGCGCGAGGTCGGCCCGCCAACGGGCAGACGCCACACCTTCTCCTTGTAGACCATGCCGGCCGACGAGAAGAACAACATTTCCGTATGCGTTGTGGCCGAGAAGAGCTGGACGACGAAATCGTCTTCCTTCATCGATACGCCGGATCGGCCCTTGCCGCCGCGATGCTGGGTCCGGTAGGTCGAGAGCGGGGTCCGCTTGACGTAACCGCCATGAGTGACGGTGACGACCATATCCTCGACCTCGATAAGGTCCTCGTCTTCCATGTCGATGCCGCCGGCCGTGAATTCGGAGCGGCGTGGCACAGCGAACTTTTCTTTTACTTCCGCAAGTTCCGCCTTGATGATCTCGCGGATGCGCGGGCGGGAACGGAGAATGTCGAGATAGTCGGCAATTTTCTCCGACAAGCCCTTGGCTTCATTGCCGATTTCGTCCCGGCCAAGGCCAGTGAGGCGCGACAGTTGCAGCGCGAGAATTGCACGGGCCTGCTCGTCCGACAGATAGATCGTATCGCCGTCGCCCTTGCGCGTGCGCCGGTCGGCGATGAGGTCCAGCAGCGGCCCCATATCCATGATCGGCCAGGCCTTGGCGAGCAGCTGTTCGCGGGCCGTATTCGGATCTGGCGAATGACGGATGATGCGGATGACTTCATCGATATTGGCCACAGCCATGGCAAGCCCGACGAGGACGTGGGCCCGGTCGCGTGCCTTGTTCAGGTCATGCTTGGTGCGGCGGACGACGACTTCCTGACGGAAGGCAATGAAGCAGTCGAGCACCTTGCGCAGGTTCATCAGTTCCGGCCGGCCACCGTTCAGCGCCAGCATGTTTACCGGGAACGAGTTCTGCATCTGGCTGAACCGGTAAAGCTGGTTCAGCACGACATCAGCACTGGCATCCTTCTTCACTTCGATCACGACACGGATGCCGTGCCGATCGGATTCGTCCCGCAGGTCTGCAATGCCCTCGACACGCTTCTCGCGCACAAGTTCGGCAATCTTGGTGATCATCGCGGCCTTGTTCACCTGATAGGGAATCTCGGTGACAATAATGGCCTGGCGACCATTGCGGGCTTCTTCGATATCCGTCTTGGCCCGGACGATCACACTGCCGCGCCCAGTCAAAAGCGCCTTGCGGGAACCGGACATGCCCATGATCAGGCCGCCGGTCGGGAAATCCGGCCCGGGAACGATTTCACAGAGCGCGTCATCGTCCACTTCGGGATTGTCGATCACCTCAATCGTGGCATCGACGATTTCACCCAGATTGTGCGGCGGAATGTTCGTCGCCATGCCGACCGCGATGCCGCCGCCGCCATTCACAAGCAGGTTCGGGAACTGCGCCGGCAGGACCATCGGCTCCTGCTGGGAACCGTCATAGGTGTCCTGGAAGTCGACCGTATCCTTGTCGATATCGGCGAGCAGGTGTGTCGCCGCCTTCATCATGCGGGATTCGGTGTAACGCATGGCGGCTGGCGGATCGTTATCGATCGAGCCGAAATTGCCCTGCCCGTCGACCAGGGGCAGCCCCATGGAGAACGGCTGGGCCATCCGCACGAGCGCGTCGTAAATCGCGCTGTCGCCGTGCGGGTGGTAATTACCCATCACGGCGCCGACGATGTTGGCCGATTTCTTGTAGGGTTTGTCCGGCGTATTGCCGTTGACCTGCATCGCATACAGGATCCGCCGGTGCACCGGCTTGAGGCCGTCGCGCACATCCGGCAGCGCCCGGCTGACGATCACGCTCATCGCGTAGTCGAGATAAGAGCTTCTCAGCTCGGATTCGATGGAAACGGGCTCAATCCCGTCCGGCAGGACGCCACCGCCACCACCGCCGTTCTCAGGGGTTTCCGGGTCTTCCGGAGGGGTCGTCTCGTCGCTCATGAGAAACTCGTGTCTGCTGCAGAGGGCGCGCGGGAATCGCGCATCAGAATACTGTTATTTGTCTAGCATTTCGGGGCGCCAAAACAAACCGCAAAGCCCCGAAAATTGCAGCGATTCCGGGGTAAAAAAACGTTTTTACTACAAGGCTCAGGGCGCAGGCAGTGCACCAATGTCCGCGAGTGCCTGACGGACGGCCGCCAGACGCTTCGGAATGTCGGTTTCCGGTGCCATGACGTCCAGGTTGAAGGCGAACACATAGCTGCCCGGCGCCGGACCGCCCGCCTGCTCCAGCCAGCCCACATACCAGCCGATATCCTGGTCTTCATCGCTGCTGTACCAGCCGGTCTTGGCGTGAATACGCCAATTCTCGCCCTCCTCAGCCAGCATGACCGGCACAGCGAGCTCATAAGTCCGCGCCGAAAGGGGCAATTCATGCCGCACGAGACGCGTCAGGAAGGTCACCTGCTCGCGCGCAGAGATGCGGAGCGGGCCGCGCAGCCAATAGGTCGTGATGTCCTCTGACGCGCCTGTATCGGCGTTTCCGTAACCGAAAGTGGCCAGCCAGCCATGCAGGGCTTCGCTGCCGATGCGCGGCGTGATCGTCTGATAGATCCAGACCGTCGAGTGCCGGAAAGCGTCGGCCAGGGTCTGGCTTTTGTTCCATGCCGGCAGGAACCGCGTCTGCCCGTCCCATTCGAACCACTCTTCCGGGCCGGAGACCGCGCCAGTTTCAATGGCGATCAACGTGTGCGGGATCTTCGATGTGGATGCGGCGACGAAGCGCTGGTCCACCCGCGCCCCGCCGCTGGACCATTCCGCGCCATCCTCAAGGCGGACGATCAAAAGGGCAGATCGGGATGGATCTATGCCAACATTTTTGACTGATGATTCAATGCTCTGCGGCGCAATGCCAAACGCTGGCAGCACGCATGCCGCCAGCAGAAAGGCAGATATTGCCAGCAAAGGCCGGAGCATCGCCCTGACCATCACGGACTGGCCTAGAACGGGATCTCGTCGTCGAGATCGTGGCTGGCAAAGCTTTCCTGCGGGCCGCTCATCTGTCGGGCACCGCCGCCACCTTGCGAGTAGCCGCCGAAGTCACCGCCTGCAGACCGGCCGCCGCCTTCGCCGCGGCTGTCGAGCATGGTCAGCGTGGAATTGAAGCCGCGCAGCACAACCTCTGTCGTGTAGCGGTCCTGCCCATCCTTGTCCTGCCACTTGCGGGTTTCGAGCTGGCCTTCGATGTACAGCTTCGAGCCTTTCTTCACGTAGTTCTGAACCACGCGGACAAGGCCTTCGCTGAACACGGCGATACGGTGCCATTCAGTCTTTTCGCGGCGCTCACCGGTGTTCTTGTCTTTCCAGGTTTCAGACGTCGCGAGCGTGAAGCTGGCCACCTGTCCACCGTTCTGGAACTGGCGAACCTCAGGATCCTGGCCAACATTTCCTACGAGGATTACTTTGTTCACTGATCCTGCCATGGTTGAAACTCCGCTCCGATCTGATCCGTTTCGTATTCGATTCGACTATTATTGTCCTTGTAAGGCGCTGGCGCATACGAGTCTTCTGCGCGCGCCGGGATTTCCACAACCTGTTACGCCCAGCAAAAGTTCTTATTATGTTCCGAAGCCGGAGTCAATTTCCTGTGAGCGCCATCGGTCTCTGTCTTAATGAGATCGGCTTACTCGCGAATACGCCATATGATAGAACACAAACGCTACCTTAAGTATACGAATCTATGTTCATGCGCGAATGGAGACGCGCATGATATTCACCGAAAATATCCGAAAACTCACCTTCGCTTTACGCTGGCCGCTGCGGCGGCCGGATTCCAAATTCGCCCTGATTGTGGCGCTCGCCACAACGGTCTGGCTCTCACTGTCGATTATCCTGATGGCGTGGATCCCAGGCACAGGTGCGCACAGCGGCACCTACGTGAAGTTCACGTTTCGGATCACGACTATGCTTGTCCATTTTCTGGTTACCGTAGCAGCCCTGCTTTTGATCATCCGGAGCCGAGGCACAGGCATACAGGCTTATGTTCAATCCATCTGGTCGACCCAACGACACCAATTCATTACCTTGCCGCTGATGGGCCTCTTGGGGGTGGCCACGTTCGCCATTTTCATGACGGCATACACCTCGATCAAGGTTCGGATTCCGTCAATCGCACCCTTCTCATGGGATGACAGACTTGCCGCCTGGGATGCCGCGCTCTTCCTCGGGACAGATCCATGGCGTCTGTTTGAATGGGTCCACGAGGCTCGCCCCCTATTGCGAGCCGTTGATGTCATCTATGATTTCTGGGCCGTCCTGCTGACCGGCAGCTGGACCTGGTGCTTCATACACAGCGCTTTGCCGCTTGCACGGCGCTTGCGCTATTGCCTCGCCCTGATTATGACCTGGTCCATCGGTGGGAACCTGTTGGCAATCGTCCTGTCTTCAGCCGGGCCCTGCTATTTTGATGTCGTTGGCACGGTTCCCGACTACTATTCGGAGCTTATGGCACACCTGCATTCGGCTGCACCTCTGCGGACGCTGGACGCTCAAGAGATGCTACTTGTAAGCTATCAATCGGGAGATCCTGCGGTGGGTGGGATCTCGGCTATGCCGAGTATGCATTGTGCAACCGCCTTTCTCTTTTTCCTGATGTTTGGTGAGGGTCGGATCATGCGAGCGCTGACGGCAGGCTTTTTCAGTCTGATCTTTTGCTCGTCTGTCATCCTCGGCTGGCACTATGCACTGGATGGTCTGGTCGCGGTTCTCCTGGCATCTGTCTGCTGGTGGGTTGCCGGACGCCTGCCGCTTCAGCGGATGCTGGAAGTTGCGCCAAACTCCCATAGCGGGTCTGCCCATACCTGACCTGCATTGGCGCACCGGATTGCCGTCATATGTAATATTCCATATCGTTCACACTTTGTTCTTGTCGTCAAGCTGGACTCGCGACACACATAAGCACTAGCACCAATCCAAATCCCGTTTTGCAGACGTAACGAGCAAAATAGCCCGAAAGTTCTCGACATGGCCGAGTCCCCCTTCATCCGCGTGCGCGGCGCCAAGGAACATAATCTCAAGAATATCGACGTGGACATTCCGCGCGGCGAACTGGTCGTGATGACCGGCCTGTCCGGCTCAGGGAAATCCTCGCTCGCGTTCGACACGATCTATGCCGAAGGCCAGCGCCGTTATGTCGAAAGCCTCTCGGCCTATGCGCGCCAGTTCCTCGAACTGATGCAGAAACCGGATGTGGAGAGCATCGAAGGCCTCTCGCCTGCCATCTCCATCGAGCAGAAGACGACGAGCCGGAACCCACGCTCCACCGTCGGCACGGTGACCGAGATCTACGACTATATGCGCCTGCTCTGGGCGCGGGTCGGTGTGCCCTACTCGCCCGCAACCGGCCTGCCCATCGAGAGCCAGACGGTCAGCCAGATGGTGGACCGTACGCTGGACCTGCCGGAAGGATCGCGCCTCTATCTGCTTGCACCGATCGTCCGTGGCCGGAAGGGCGAATACCGCAAGGAATTCGCCGAGCTGCTGAAGAATGGCTACCAGCGCGTGAAGGTGGATGGGGAGTTCTACGAACTGGAAAGCCCGCCCAAGCTCGACAAGAAATTCAAGCACGATATCGATGTCGTGGTCGACCGGATCGTCGTGCGCGATGGTATGGAACAGCGCCTCGCCGAAAGTTTCGAGACCGCCCTCAGCCTCGCCGACGGCATCGCCATCGCCGAATTCGCCGACAAGGCTGATGACGAGACCGAGCCGCGCCGCGTGACGTTCAGCGCCAATTTCGCCTGCCCTGTCTCCGGCTTCACCATTCCGGAAATCGAGCCGCGTCTCTTCTCGTTCAACAATCCGTTCGGCGCCTGTCCGACCTGTGACGGCCTTGGCGAACAGCTGAAGATCGATGCCGGCCTGGTCGTGCCGGACAAGGATCTCGACCTGATGAACGGCGCAATTGCCGCCTGGGCGAAATCCTCCTCACCCTACCAGACCCAGACGCTGCAGGCCTTGGCGGATCACTACGGCTTCGACCTAAAGAGTCCTTGGAACAAGCTTTCCGAAAAGGTTCAGGATGTCATCCTGTTCGGCACCGGCGAAGAGGAAATCGACTTCGTCTATGACGACGGCATGCGCCGCTACGAGGTGACGAAAACGTTCGAAGGTGTCATCCCGAATCTCGAGCGCCGCTATCGTGAAACCGACAGCCAGTGGGTGCGCGAGGAGATCGGCAAATTCCAGGCGGCCGCACCCTGCCCGGCCTGTGGCGGCAAACGCCTGAAGCCCGAAGCGCTGGCCGTGAAGATCGCCGGGCTCGACATTTCCGATGCCGGTCAGTTCTCCATCCGGGAAGCAGGCAAATGGTTCGCCATCGCGCACAAGACGCTGACCAGGCAGCAGAACCAGATCGCCTCCCGCATCCTGAAGGAGATCAATGACCGGCTCAATTTCCTCAATGATGTCGGCCTCGACTATCTTAGCCTGTCGCGCGCGTCCGGCACGCTGTCGGGCGGCGAAAGCCAGCGTATCCGACTTGCCAGCCAGATCGGCTCCGGCCTGACCGGTGTGCTCTACGTGCTGGACGAGCCCAGCATCGGCCTGCACCAGCGCGACAATGAGCGCCTTCTCGAAACGCTGAAGCGTCTGCGCGATCTCGGCAACTCCGTCATCGTGGTGGAGCATGACGAGGATGCGATCCTGACGGCAGATCATGTAATCGACATGGGCCCCCGCGCCGGGGTTCATGGCGGCGAGATCATCGCCGAAGGCACACCCGCGGACATCCTCAAGTGCAAGGAAAGTCTGACGGCGGATTATCTGAACGGCACGCGCGAGATCGCCATCCCGAAGCGCCGCGTGGTCGAAAAGGCGAAGCGCAAGATTACGCTGAAAGGCGCGACCGGCAACAACCTCAAGAACGTCAACGCGACCATTCCGCTGGGCAGCTTCACCTGTGTCACGGGCGTCTCCGGCGGCGGCAAGTCGACCCTCATCATCGAAACGCTTTACAAGGCGCTGGCCCGCAAGCTGAACGGCGCCTCCAGCCCGCCGCTGCCCTATGAAAGCATTCAGGGCCTCGAACACCTCGACAAGGTCATCGACATCGACCAGAGCCCGATCGGTCGAACGCCCCGCTCCAACCCTGCGACCTATACGGGCGCCTTCGGTCCGATCCGCGACTGGTATGCCGGCCTGCCGGAAGCAAAGGCCCGCGGCTATGCGCCGGGCCGGTTCAGCTTCAACGTCAAGGGTGGCCGCTGCGAGGCCTGTGAAGGCGATGGCGTCATCAAGATCGAGATGCACTTCCTGCCGGATGTCTACGTGACCTGCGAAACCTGCAAGGGCCAGCGCTACAATCGCGAAACGCTGGAAGTGAAGTTCAAGGGCAAGTCCATTGCCGACGTGCTGGACATGACGGTGGAGGATGGCGCGAAATTCTTCTCCGCCGTGCCGGCCATCGCCAACAAGCTGGAAACGCTGAACCGCGTCGGCCTCGGCTATATCAAGGTCGGCCAGCAGGCGACAACCCTGTCCGGCGGTGAGGCGCAGCGTGTGAAGCTCGCCAAGGAGCTCTCGAAACGGGCAACCGGCCGCACACTGTACATCCTGGACGAGCCGACCACCGGCCTGCATTTCGAGGATGTGCGCAAGCTGCTGGAAGTGCTGCATGAGCTGGTCGATGGCGGCAACACGGTTCTGGTGATCGAGCACAATCTGGACGTCGTGAAGACCGCCGATTGGGTGTTGGACATCGGCCCGGAAGGCGGCGATGGCGGCGGCCAGTTGATCGCAGCCGGCACGCCGGAAGATATCGCCGCCTCGAAGGAAAGCTGGACCGGACGGTTCCTAGCAGAGACCTTCCGCCGCCAGGACGAACGCCGCGCGGCGCGCAACAAGCGGGCAAAACCGGCAGCCGCGGAAAAGAAGACTGCCAGCAAGACAGCAGCGAAAAAATCAACGTCGCCCAAGGCTGTTGCGAAGAAACCCGCCGCGAAGAAAGCACCAGCGAAGACGCCCGCCAAGGGGCGCAAGACGAAGGCCACGAGTTCCGCCAAATAGCAGCGGAATTGCCCCTGCCTAGTCAAATTCGCCGAGCATGCCCGCGCTGATCCATTCCGGATCGGTGCGGGCCGCGAGCGCGGCTGGCCCGCTGAAGATGTGCATCAGCGTGGATTGCGCGATGGTGAAAGCCACCACCACCGCCAGCATCGGCAGCCAGAACATGGGGGACGCTATCGCTCCGAAGATGTCGTCTTCGGAGGCATCTCCGTCCATCAGGCCGGGCACCTGCGCCGACAACAAGCCAAAGCCGAGCGCTGCGAGCAGCATGTAGAACAGGATCAGCACCACAAAGGCGATGAGCCCCAGAACGATCCACGATCCGAGGATCGTCCAGCCTTTGCCCCGCGTGACGCGCCAGGATTCAAAGAAGCGGATCTGGCGGTCCCTCACTGTCAGGGCTGCGGCAGCAGAGAGGCGCGCGGAAAGCCACAGGATCAGCACGATATAGCCAACCATCAGCACCAGGCCGAGCAACACCGCCAGAATGACACCGTCTGGCGCCAGTGCGAATCCGGCGGCGACCGGAATAACGATGGTGATGGCTAATCCGATATACATGCCGATGAACAGTGCGATCCAGATAAGGCCGACGATCAGGAGACGCCCTTCGTCACCGCTGATCCGCAAACCAAACCCTTCTCCCCGCATATAGCGGCGCTGGTTCGCCCCTTCGAACACGATCCAGAGCAGGACACCGAGCGGCATGACCAGCAGGCCTCCCAGCGATGTCGCGACAGACACGTTTTCAAGGTCTTCAGCGTAGCGATCAAAGTCTCCACCGCTTGTGAACAGCTGGACATAGGCCTCGTACACCGGCCATTGCAGGACGACCGAGACGGCCTGTACCAGACACGCACAGACGGCGTAAGCCAGCGCGAATTTCCACAGGAATCCCGCTGGCCCATCCGTCTTGGTGAAATGGGTGACCGCGTTTCCGAAATTGAACTGGATGGGGTTCATTGGCCTTCGCCTCAGTCGAATTCTGACACGTTCAGCGCGTCATCCACACTGCCGCGCGGGTCATGCCGGGCGGCGAAAGCTGCAGGGCCGTTCACAAAATGCATCAGCAATCCTGACAGGAAATAGCGGATGAAGGTGTAAACGAGCAGCCCGGCGATGACGGCAGGCGTGAACAGGCTCTCCAGGTCAGACACGTCATCCACAACGCCCAGTGAATTCACCCATACGGGCGTGACCAGCATTTCCAGAATGGTCGAAGCAAAGCCGACAGCCATGCCGCCGACGATCGCAATGATCAGGTAAGCCCCAAGGATCGGCCAGAACCGGCCGCGCGACGCAATCCAGGCATCACCGAAGGTGATCTTGCCTTCCTTGAACGTCATGGCGAACACTGGCGAAAATCGCGTTGCGAAGAAAACATAGACCGGCAGCGTCACCAGAAAGAACACCGAGACGATACCAGCCCGGCCGAGCATGGACATCGCCATTTGCTCCTCGGTGATGTCGCCGTGGTAGAAATCCGTGATCAGGCCGAACACCGGCAACATGACCAGCAGCGGCACGATGTAGACGACCGAAAGCGCGGCAAACCATACGAAGCCTGCCCCCATCATACGTAACTCATCCGGGCCGAAACGGATCGAGAAGTCCTCATCCCGGATATAGCGGCGCTGCGTGGCGGTCATGAACATGGCCCAGACGACGAGGCTGACGAGGCTTGCAATGACGGCTGTCGGGATCAGGCTGCCGAACATGTTGAACATCGCCCGGAAGATGATCGCCGGATCATCTATCCCGGATTGATCCAGCTGTTCCACCGAACGGATGAATCCGAACAGCGTATCCTTCACCACCCAGGCGAACACGGCCGAAAGCACTGTGCTGACGACCGCAAAAGCAAGCGCGTATTTCCAGGGAAAGGCCCGCGCATGCGCCGCGCGGAAGCCGAACATCAGCGCCCCGTCGAAAGTGAACCGGCTGGCCATGCTGCGTCCCTCTGATTTGCCCCTCAAGCGGGAAATTAAGCCGGTTTCGGGGGCTTAGGCAACGTTTGCAGGAGGATGCGCGGCCCGCAACGCGGCCACAGCCAGACCATGACCCGCAAGAATGAACGGTGCCTGCAGGAACAGGCCGGTGACCCCGGTTGCGAATGTGGCAACTTCCCCCTGACCCGCTGCACCGACGATCACCAGATTGGCGACATACCCGGCCAGGAACGGCAGCACATGCGTGGCGAGGCTTGCTGCACCCAGTCGGAGCACATCCCCCTTGGTCCAGCGCCAGGTGCGAAACACCATGACCCGCCCCGTCTGCACCGTTGCGGCGCCTGCCAGCAGAAGACGCAGAGCCAGAAAGGCCAGCCCGCCGAGTCCGGTGGCATAGACAGCGGAGAGCGCCCAGCCATATGGCATCGACATCATGCCCGCCAGCGCGGCGGGGATTTGCTCGTCGGCCCCCTCAGCGGCGAGATCCACCAGACCGGACAGCTGCAGCATCACCACGCCGAAGATGCCGACGAAGAAAAATATGAAGAAGCTGATGAAGAAGAAGGCGAGATATACGGCGAGGTTCATGTGCATCAGGGCCATGAACGCCCCTTTCGCTTCCGGAATCATCGCCCGGTAAATCATCAGCGAGGCCTGTACCCCCGACAGGAAGAGAACAACGAGCGCCGCCAGCGTCAGCATTGTGCCGCCCGCGCCTGTGTTGAGCGCCCATTTGTAGAAACCGCCCATCAAGGCCAGCAGGGCCAGCCATGGCAAGCTCGGCAGCGCGGCCTGTGCAGCGAGGCGCCAGGCCTGAGCGATCAGGTCCGGAATCGAAGGCGATACCGCCGGGGAGGAAGTATTTGAATCCATACAGAATGCCTTACCGCCCCCGGCCGCAGCCGCAAACCCCGTCTTGACGGAACGGGCCGGCCTGCGCATGTCCCGCCCATGAGCATCAAACCCATTCATATCATCGGCGGCGGCATGGCCGGATCGGAAGCGACGTGGCAGGCGGCGAATGCTGGCGTGCCCGTCATCCTGCACGAAATGCGCGGCGTGAAGGGCACCGAGGCCCACCAGACCGACAAGCTCGCCGAGCTCGTCTGCTCGAACTCGTTCCGGTCCGACGATCACACGTCCAATGCAGTCGGCGTGCTGCACGAGGAGATGCGCCGGGCGAACGGGCTGATCATTTCCACCGCGGCGGAACATCAGGTACCGGCCGGCAGTGCACTGGCTGTCGACCGCGAAGGTTTTGCCGAAGCGGTGACCGCGAAGCTGGAAGCCCATCCAAACGTGACCATCGTGCGGGAAGAAATCGCCGGGATTCCACCAGAGGACTGGGATAGCGTCATCGTCGCCACCGGCCCGCTGACCTCCCTGCCACTCGCCGAGGCCATCCACGCGCATACAGGCGAAGACGACCTCGCCTTCTTTGATGCCATCGCCCCGATCGTCTATTTCGACTCAATCGACATGGACAAAGCCTGGCGCCAGAGCCGCTATGACAAGCCGGGCCCCGGCGGCGACACGGCGGCCTATATCAATTGTCCGCTGTCGGAAGACCAGTACAACGCCTTCATCGACGCGCTGATCGCCGGCGAGAAGACCGAGTTCCGCGATTGGGAAAAGGATACACCCTATTTCGAAGGCTGCCTGCCGATCGAGGTGATGGCGGAACGCGGCCGCGAGACTCTTCGCTTCGGCCCGATGAAGCCGGTCGGCCTGACCAATCCGCACCAGCCGGACGTGAAGGCGCACGCCGTGGTCCAGCTGCGCCAGGACAATGCGCTCGGCACGCTGTGGAACATGGTCGGCTTCCAGACCAAGCTGAAATACGGCGCGCAGACAGACATCTTCCGCATGATCCCCGGCCTCGAAAAGGCAGAGTTCGCGCGCCTTGGTGGCATCCACCGCAACACGTTCCTGAACTCGCCGAAACTCCTGGACGCCCAGCTGCGCATGAAGTCCATGCCGCGCCTGCGCTTTGCCGGTCAGGTCACGGGCGTCGAAGGCTATGTCGAAAGCGCAGCCATGGGCCTGCTCGCCGGCCGCTTTGCGGCTGCCGAACGCCTTGGCTGGACGCTGGATGCCCCGCCGCCAACGACGGCGCTCGGCGCGCTGGTCACGCACATCACCGGCGGCCACCTTGAAGGCAAACAGACCTTCCAGCCTATGAACATCAATTTCGGCCTTTTCCCGGATATCGAGGATTTCCCGAAGAAGGACGAGAACGGCAAGCGCCTGCGCGGCAAGGCCAAGGGCCGCGCCAAAAAAGGCGCCCAGGCCGCCCGCGCCCTGCAGCACATTGATGGCTGGCTGGCGGCGCAGGCGATGGTATCTGCTGAATAAGTCGGCTAATTATTTCAACAGCATCCACCCCGCCATGGCCACCATCATGACGTTCTCCAGCAGTGATACGAAGCCCAGCGGCACATTGGAGCTGCCGCCGACGCACGCGCATTTCAGGTCGCGCTTCTCGACATAAACGGCCCGATAAACCGAGACTGCCCCGATTGCGCCAATGAAGAGCGCCAGTGGCGCAGCGAACCACATCAGAGCGCCCGCGATCATCAGTGCGCCCGCGAGCAGCTCAGCAAACGGATAGATGTAAGCATACCGGACATGGCGGCGCGCCAGCAGGTCGTAACCGAGAAATGTATTGGTGAAGGAATCGAGATCACGCAGCTTCTGCACCGCCAGCAAACACATGCTGATGGCGATGAACCATTCGGCCGCCCGAACCGTCAGCAGCGTGCCGTACATTGTCCAGCTCATGCCCAGGGCCATCAGGGCGGCAGAGGCAAAGATTGCGATCACCGGTATATAGGTTTTCCGGTTCTTGTCCTTGACGGTCAGCCCAAGATATCTCCGCAGGTCTTCGTGACCGCCGACACGCTGTCCATCGATGAAGGTTTGCGGCGTCGTCTTCACATCCTGTTCCGCCTTGAAGGCGTCGGCCTCCTCCCGGGATGTCAGCAGCCGGTCGTCCACATCGAATCCCTTTCGGCGAAGCAAGGCACGGCTACGAAGCCCGAACGGACAAATGTGTTCCGGCGTTTTCATCCGGTAGAGAACGGCAACGGGTTTGGAATTCGGCATGGGATCAGCTCCGCTTGAAGAACATCTCCGCCGCATATAAGTTCCGTACCATGGTACGGTTGCAAGACGAAAATCAGATGAGCATCGGGCAGCTCGCCCGCGCGGGCGGTGTGGGAGTGGAGACCGTCAGGTACTACCAGCGCCTCGGCCTCATCGCGCTTCCGGCAAGACCGTCTTCAGGCGGCCTATCCGGCGGAACCCGCAAGTACGGCGCACCCGACATAGAGCGGCTGAGTTTCATCCGGTCTGCCCAGGCTGCCGGCTTTACGCTGAAGCAGATCGCCCGACTGATCGAACTCGACGCAACATCCGATCGCGCCGAAGTGCGCCAGATGGCCCGCAGCCGGATCGACGCGCTGGACCTTCAGATCAAGGAACTGAAACGCGCCCGCGCTTCGCTGAACCGGCTGGCTGACCGTTGCGACGACACCGACGGCGGCCCTTGCCCGATCCTGAAAGCGTTCGAAGTCTAGACCTGTCCGGTCCTTATGGCTTTCAGGATGCTGAGGCGTTTGGTGACCGCGTCCGGTTCGCCTTTTTCGCTATAGTGCTTTCGCAGGCGGTAATGGGCGACGGCCGGGCGGATGGACTTCGGCACTGGCTTCACGTGCGGGCCGAAAGCTTTCGTCTCTGAGCGGCGCAGCGCGGCATAGGCCGGCGCGACTTCGCCGATTTCCTCTGCCCAGTCATGGTGGCTGGTCAGCATGCTGGCCGCGATCAGGGCGAGCCAGGCTTCAGGTTCCTTGCTGCGATCCTCCGCGACAAAGGCCGCTTCATAGCCATCGACCAGCCTTTGCATGGCGGCAGGCTTCAAACGGCCAGCCGCAACCTCTTCCGCAAGCGCGAGGCAGACATCGTGTTCGCGGGGCGCCTTGCCCTCTTCCAGCTCGCTCAGCGCTTCACGCCACCACTGAAAGCGAATCAGGCCGAGCGTTTCCTCTGAAACCGCCAACCGCACACGGGCCAGCTCATAGGCGAGCGCATAGAGCGCTGTCAGGGCCTTTCGCTGGGCCGCGGGCGCATAACGGCTGGAGATCCAGCGGTCTTCATCAACCTTGCGGACCCGCTTGTCGATTGCGGCCCACTGTGTTTTGGAAAGGGGGGTGGTCTTGTTCGGCATGGAACCCATATGTCGGATGACGCGCTTATCTACCAGATACATACCTGCAAGAAAGGATTTCCAGATGGCATTCACACTTCCCGATCTTCCCTATGGGCGTGACGCGCTGGCCCCGCATATTTCCGAACAGACATTGAACTTTCACTATGGCAAGCACCATCAGGCATATGTCACCAACCTGAATGGCCTGATCGAAGGCACAGACCTCGAAAGCAAGTCGCTCGAAGAGATCGTCAAGATTGCCGCAGCGGACGCCTCCAAGGCCGGCATGTTCAACAATGCCGCCCAGGTGTGGAACCACACCTTCTACTGGCACTCGATGAAACCGGGTGGCGGCGGCAAGCCGCATGGCAAGGCCGCTGAGCTGATCGACCGCGACCTTGGCGGCTATGACGAGTTCGTCAAAGCGTTCAAGGCTGCTGGCGGCGGCCAGTTCGGTTCCGGCTGGGCCTGGCTGGTCCTGAAGGATGGCAAGCTGGCGATCACCAAGACGCCGAACGCTGAAACCCCGCTGACCGAAGAGGGCACCACTCCGCTTCTGACCATGGATGTGTGGGAACACGCCTACTATCTCGACTACCAGAACTCCCGTCCGAACTACATGGACACCTTCCTGACGAGCCTGGTGAACTGGGACTTCGTGAACCAGAACCTCGCTGACGCGGGCGCATAATTAAGGTAGGGTCCCTGCGACAAATGTCGTGGGGACCCGACCATGTTCTGTACGCAGTGCGGCCGAAAGTTCGGTGAGACTGACAGATTTTGCGCCCAGTGCGGCGCACCAAAAGCAAACGCCGATTCCGGCGACGCGCCGACCCCGGCAACATCTCCGCCCGAATCCGACCCCTCCATAGACTGGCGCGCGTCCATGAATCCGCGCGAGATCATGGGGCACCCTGAGGTACGCGCCCGGATCGAGGCCGTCACAGACGCCAACCCCAAGGGCATTTCAGCGGAACAGTTCTACAAGTTTGCCCGCCCGGTGATGATGATCACCGGCGCAGGCCCCGCCCCGCCTCTGCAGCTGATCAAGGATATTTCCCTGCCGATCTCCGCAAAACTGGGCATGAAGACCAGCCGGGATATTACGCAGGGCTTCCGTAACACGTTCGGCGAGACCTTGGCGGCCGTGCTCTGTTCCCTCGCCAGCCGCAGCCAGCCCGTTGAACACATCACCGATGCCGAGAATGGCTGCATCATCCGCTCGAAGATGCTCTCGTCCATCTGGTCGTGGGAAGGTGATCTGATCATCACGCTGGAAGCGCAGGAAGCCGGCACCCTGCTGACGGGCGGCATCACCGTGCCGGGGCAGTTGTCGGACATGGGCCAGTCCAAACGTGTCCTGAGCATGCTGATCGAAGATGTCATGAAATACCGGGACACACCCCGTGCTGGCTGACTCCGCCCCCTGAACGCAGCCCCTTCACCTGACGCCCGAAATACACTATGTGCAGCGCACAAGACGCTCCGGGCATGGAAAGCGCCCGGTCCGCGGAACGTACAAGGGTGTACGGAAAGCGGAATGTTGGCGGCCATACGGGCCGCACCGGGTAACAACTTCCATCTCAGGAACGACAGACATTGACTGAAACAACTTTCGCCGACCTCGGGCTCGGCCCGAATATCCTCAAGGCCTTGGACGAAGCGGGTTACAAGACCCCTACACCGATCCAGGCCGAAGCCATCCCCAACGTTATTGCAGGCCGCGACGTCACAGGCATTGCGCAGACCGGCACCGGCAAGACGGCCGCGTTCGTGCTGCCGATGATTCACCGCCTGGCCCGTGGCCGCGCCCGCGCCCGCATGCCGCGATGTCTCATTCTCTGTCCGACGCGTGAGCTCGCGGCGCAGGTCGCCGAGAACTTTGAGAAATACGGCAAGTATCTGAAGCTCACCATGGCGCTGCTGATCGGCGGGGTCAGCTTCAAGGAACAGGAAGGCCTGCTGCAGCGCGGGGTCGACGTCCTGATCGCCACGCCCGGCCGCCTGCTCGACCAGTTTGATCGCGGCAAGCTGCTGCTGATGGGCGTGGAATACTTCATCATCGACGAAGCCGACCGCATGCTCGACATGGGCTTCATCCCAGACATCGAGAAAATCTGCACGAAGCTGCCGCCGCGGCGCCAGACCCTGCTGTTCTCGGCGACCTTCCCGTCCGACATCCAGCGTCTTGCGAAAACCTTCCAGCAGGACCCGATCAAGATCGAAGTGGCGCGCCCGACCGATGCGGCAACAACGATCACGCAGCATGTCGTTCACCTGCCGACCAATGATGCCAAGGCCAAGCGTACAGCGCTGCGCCGGGTGATCGAAGCCTGCGACGTGAAAAACGGCATCGTCTTCTGCAACCGCAAAGTCGAAGTGGACATCGTGGCCGCCTCGCTCAGCAAGCACGGCCACGACGCTGCACCCATCCACGGCGACCTTCCGCAATCGGTGCGTTCCGAGACGCTGCAGAAGTTCCGCGATGGCGACCTGAAACTGCTGGTGGCGTCCGACGTCGCGGCCCGCGGGCTGGACATCCCGGATGTCGGCCACGTGTTCAATTACGGCCCGCCGCCAAAGGACGAAGACTATATCCACCGGATCGGCCGTACCGGCCGCGCCGGGCGCACCGGCGAGAGCTACACGCTGGTTTCGCCCGCCGATGAGAAATCCTGGGGCTTCGTTCTCAAGATGATCGACAAGGATGTCGAAGAGTTCATGCCGGAAGGCCTGCTCGAAGAAATCGAAAACCTGCCACCAGAGGAAAAGTCCGGGCGCGGGCGCCGTGGCAGCAGCCGCGATGGCGTACGCAGCCGGGGTGGACGTGGTGAGCGGTCGAGCGGTGGCCGCAGCCGTAGCCGCCGTGAGGAAACGCAGAAGGACGACGCGGAAACCACGACGGTTTCCGAACAGCCGGATACGCCTGTGAAAGAGGACGCACCAGCCGAGCCCGAAACCGCGGCAAAACCAGACAAGCCGGAAAAAGCTGAAAAGGCCGAAAAGTCTGAAAAGCCCGAGAAAGCTGAAAAGGCTGAAAAGCCGAAGCGCGAGCGCGCCGAGCGCAAGGAAAAGCCGAAGCGTGACCGCAAGCGCAAGGATGACGACCTCATCCTGGATCCAGCGCCGGAGAACGTCAAAGGCTTCGGCAATGACATTCCGGCCTTCCTGAAACGCTAAGCGTCCACCGGCCAGAAAAAAGGCCCCTCGTCCGCAAGGGATGAGGGGCCTTTTTCTTGGTCTGTTGCGGCAGGCTAGCGCTTCAGCCTGCCCTGGATCTGCTTGCGGAATTTCTCGCCATAGGGCGGGCGGATCATCGAGATCATTTCGCTACCCGTCTGTGTAAAGACAGATTTCTTGTGACTGAATTCCAGGAAGCCTTCCCGGCCATGATAGGAGCCCATACCCGACGGGCCGACACCGCCGAAGGGCAGGTCTTCCTGGCCGACGTGCATGATCACGTCGTTCACGGTCACACCGCCGGACGTGGTGTTGTTGAGCACCATGTCCTTTTCCGCTGCGTCTTCACCGAAATAGTAGAGCCCCAGCGGGCGGTCGTGGGTGTTGATGTAAGCGATCGTGTCCTTTGTGTCCGAATAGGATTTGATCGGCAGGATCGGGCCGAAGATCTCGTCCTGCATCACTTTCAGGTCGTCGGACGGGTCGACGATGATGTGTGGCGGGATTTTGTGGTGCGGTTGCTGGGAGAAGTTCTCTCCGGTCGGATTGATCTCGATGACCTCCGCGCCTTTCGATTTTGCTTCATCGATATAGCCCATGATGCGGTCAAAGTGGCGCTGGTTCACGATGGACGTGTAGTCGTCATTGTCCTTCAGGCCGCTCGGATACATCGTCTCGATCGCCTTGGTCGCAGCGGCGACAAAGTCGGATGTCTTTTCCTTCGGAACGAAAGCATAGTCCGGCGCAAGACAGATCTGCCCGGCGTTCAGCGTCTTGCCCGCCATGATGCGGGTCGCCGCCTTCTGCAAGTCCGCTGACCGGCCGAGCACAACCGGGCTCTTGCCGCCAAGTTCCAGAGTCAGCGGAACGAGGTTGTCTGCCGCGGCACGCATGACGTGGTGGGCGATGGACGTCGCGCCGGTGAAGAGGATGTGATCGAAGGCGAGTTTCGTGAACTCGGCGCCGATTTCCGGACCACCGGTGATCACGGCGACTTCTTCCTCGTCGTAATATTGCTCGATCGCCTTCTTCATCACTTCCGACGTGAGTTCGGTGAACTCCGACGGCTTGATCATGCAACGGTTACCCGCGGCGAACACGCCAGCCAGCGGCGCGAAGGTCAAATTGACCGGGAAGTTCCACGGGCTGATGACGCCGATCACGCCTTTCGGCTGGTACTGGATCTGGGCTTTCGCGCCGAGCAGGCCGAGCGGGAATTCCGCCTTGCGCTTTTCCGGGCGCATCCATTTGGCGACATGTTTCTTCGCATGCTTCAGCGCACCGATGGAGCCGGCGATATCGGTGAAACCCGACTGGTCCTTCGAGCGGTGCCCGAAGTCCTGGCACATCGCATCGACCAATTCGTCATTATAAGTGATCAGAAGGTCGATCGCCTTGTCGAGCCACTCGATCCGCTTGGCCGCGGAGGGAATGCCATCGCGAATGTGGGCAGCCTTTTGCCGCGCGAGAATGCCGGCCATGCCGGCGGTGGAGGCGCTATCGAGGGCCATGGATCCGATCTCCCTGCTTATCGGTTGTTCTGAACAGTGTAGCGCACGTTCAGGGCTTAACAATGGGAGATTGGGCTTGCCGCCGGGTGAGGCGTTCACAAGCGGCGTGGGACGGCTAGATTGCCGTCAGATCACGAGACACGCCAAAGGGAGGGCGACAATGAGCTACGAGCTGATTTCCTACGAATTGAAGGGCAATATCGCCGTCATCGCCTTCAATGACCCGAAAACGATGAATGCCTGCGGCGTCGATACCGCGCAGGAGATGCTGCACGCCCTCGAAAAAGCCGCCGACGAGGCCCGCTGCACCGTCATCACCGGCAATGGCCGCGGCTTCTGCTCGGGCGCCAATCTCGGCAAGGTTTCGGGCCCGTCGCTTAGCCATCCAGGCTCCAAGCCAGATGCCGGCCGTCCGCTGGATACCCACTACAATCCGATGATCGTCGCCATCCGCGAACATCCCCATCCGGTGATCACTGCAATCAACGGCGCCGCTGCCGGTGTCGGCTGCTCCATCGGCCTGATGGGCGACCTGATCGTGGCCGGGAAGAGCGCCTACTTCATGCAGGCCTTCCGCCGTATCGGTCTGGTGCCGGATGGCGGCTCAACCTGGCTGCTGGCCCGCAATGTTGGCCGTGTCCGCGCCATGGAGATGGCGCTGCTCGGCGAAAAACTCCCTGCAGACAAGGCTCTGGAGTGGGGCATGATCAACAAGGTGGTCGAGGATGACCAGTTGATGGCAGCCGCCATGGAATGGGCCGAGACCCTGTCGACCGGCCCGACCGTGGCCCTGGCCGGCATGCGCAAGCTGATCTGGGACGCCACCGAAACCGGAATGGGCGACGCCCTGCACGCAGAGCGCATGGCTCAACGCACCGCCGGCCGGACGGCGGACTTCGCAGAGGGCGTGAAAGCCTTCCTCGAAAAGCGCCCGGCCGAATTCCACGGAAAGTAACCTAAGATTTATTTAGGTTGCTGCCTCACCTTTAAGAATAGGGTAATTCCTTCTGGGTATCTCCTGTTCTTTCAGGAGGCTGGGGATGGATTATCGCCTTATTCATTTTAACTGTGCGCGCCCACTTGGGGCGTTCAGTCTTGAAAATGAATTTATTCGAGTTTTCGTCAGCATCATGCCGCGCGTTTTTGCGGATGCTGTTGCGTTTGAAGGCCTGCATTTCCACCGTCACGGCGTGCGCCGCCCCGATGGTGTGTGGATGCCTTTGGACGGTATTTTTCCATATCCGGAAGGCATGGGGGCGCCGGATGTGTCAACGATGGGGGGCTGGGCTTCTCTTGAGCGCCTCAGGGAATTTTCCTATTCCGGAAAGACCCACCCGCCGAGCATGCGGCGCTTGGCAGCGGAAATCGACCGTTCCGCGGGCCCGAGTTTCGTGATGTGGTGGTCACCGAAGGAAGAGAAAGTGACCCTGGAGGACGGATGGCAGAAACTGCAGCACCTGAGAGAACACGGTTCCACACCGGAAGCCTTCTCCCTGGACGATCCGATGGATCGCCCCGTCGCAGCATGAGCCTGACCCGCCGCGGCACCCTCGCCGCGCTGTCATTCCTGGCCCTCGGCGCCTGCGCCAGCGCGCCTGCCGTTCCAGACACGACAATCTATCTTGTCCGTCACGCGGAGAAGCAGACCGGCCCGGATCCGGACCTGACCGTCGTGGGCCGTGCCCGCGCCGACATCCTGTCGCGGGAACTGCAGGATGCAGGCCTGAGAGCGATCTGGTCGACCGACACGACCCGGACGATCGAGACGGCATGACCCAGCCCCGTGATCCGGGCCGTTCATT